>NZ_BAAALT010000126.1:0-38563 GCF_039528515.1 Luedemannella flava | reverse complement strand
CGGGGTGCCAGGCCGGGCGCGTGCCGCGCGACGAGCCCCAGCGCGACCCACTCGCGCCGGTGCTCGTCGCGACCCCACGAGGCGTACCGCTTGGTGACGAGCGGCCCCGCGAACGAGACGTGGTGCGTCACGCCGTCGGCGCGAGGGCGGGCTCGGCGGCCCGGCGCCGGTCGGGGGCGACCGCCGCGAACCGGAGCGCGAACAGCGTGTACAGCGTGAGCAGGCCAGGCAGGATGCCCACGGCGTCGATGAGGTCACCGCCGGGGTCGAGCCCGAGGCCCGTCACGGACAGGGGGTACCACACCAGCGCGTACTCGCGGGGCAGGACCGTCGCGTCGCGGGCGGCGAGCACGTTCACGATCGTGCTGAGCTCGAGCGCCACGAGGCCGCCGATGACCGCCGTCACCGCGGCGGCGCGCGCGCCGAACCGGACCCGTACGCGCTGGACCACCGCGCCGACCAGGAGGAGCGCGGCGCACCAGGCGGCGGTCGCGAGGCCGACGGTGGACAGCGTGTACGCCATGGAGTCGCCGGGCAGCACGACGGCCGGGCCGATCGCCGTGATCACGAGGACGGTGGCCATGGCCGTCGGCGCCGTGACGGCCGGGGCCGCGATCGTGCCCGCGCGACCGAGCCGTCGCGCCCACCACCACGCGAGCAGGGCGACGGGGATGACGGTGGCCGCGGTGACCCCGAAGACGACGCGCGCGCTGGCGGTGGGCACCACCATGCCGGTGAGGATGACGCCCATGGTCATGGCGGCCACCATCGCGACCTCCAGCCCCAGTGGGACGGCGAGCAGCGACAGGGTGGCGCGCGCGGCCCCGCGCACCCGGGGCCGGGTCACCCCGCCGGCCCGCTCGGTGAGCCCGGTGCCGGCGGCGTCGAGAAGGTCGCGGCCCGGTCGCCGGGAGCGGACGAGCAGGTCGGCGATCTCGTCGCCGTAGCGTTCGCGCATGGCGGCGGGGTAGAGCGCCACGACGGCGCGGATCAGCCGGGCGTGCATCAGGCCACCGCCAGCCGGCGCAGGCCGGTGCTGGCCACGGCGCGCATGCGCTCCAGCTCGGCGGTGAGCGCGGCCCGGCCCGCGTCGGTGAGCTGGTACGGCTTGCGGCGGTCGGTCTCGGGCAGGGACTCGATGAGCCCGTGCTCCTCCAGGCGTCGGATTGCGCCGTAGAGGGTGCCGGGGCCGGGTCGCTCGCCGGCGAGATTCTCGATGTCGTCCTGCATGGCGTAGCCGTGCCGCGGTCCGCCCGCAAGACTGATCATGATGAGTACGGCCGGCTCAGAGAAACGTCCCAGCTCGGAAAGCCCACTCACGTCGCCTCCTCTATTACGTTGAACGTAGTATCGCACGGCGTAGCAACGCGAGCCACCCTCCTGTCCTATTTATGCATTGGTGGCAACGACAATGCCGATACGCTCAATTTATGCCGATGGGCGGCGCGCTGAGCTCTTTCGTGGCGGCGGTCCTGGCCGTGGGACGGCAGCCGGGCGGAGCTGTTCATCGTCGGCGTGACCGCGCCGACGATCACCGTCGGCGGCCCGTCCGGTGCGGTGACCGGCGCCGTCATCAACCGGGGGCCCAGCGTCGCCACCGACGTCGGCGTCACGTACCGGGTACCCACGGGTCTGGTCTTCCAGAACGCGAGTATCGCCGGAGGCAGCTGCGGGTACGCCGCGCCGACCGTGGTCTGCGCGCTGTCCAGCCTGGCCGTCGACGCGAGCGCCGCGGTCGCCGTCTACGTCTCCGCGCCGCCGGGCGCCACCACCGGGGTGAGGTCGGGCGGCTTCGGCGACGTGACCGCCCGCGAGGTCAACCCGGTCGGCGGCAACCTGCTGCTCACGGAGTTCACGCCCGACTGGGTGGGCAACGACGACACCGCCGCCGTGTCGGCCGTGTGGCCGCCCTCGGACCCCTACACCGCGGGCCAGCCGCCGTGCCTGGACTTCACCAACGCGTACGGCCAGCCGTCCGCGTGCGCCGACCGGACCGCGACGACCCAGGTGGTGTCGAGCGTGCCGGACGTCGCGTGCGTGGGCTCGGCCACCGTCCAGTGTGTCCGGGCGTGGACCCTGACCGGCACCTACTACGCGCCCGCCACCGGCAACGTCGCCGTCTGCCTCGGCCAGGCCGACGATGGGGCCTACCTCGACTGGTCGCCGGCCTACGACCCGTCGGCCGCGGCCGGGCCGACCGGCGCGTACGTCAACCGGGCCGAGGTCACCTCCGCTCCGACCGGCTGGACCAGCGCGACGTGGGCGGTCGCGGCCGGCCGGGCGTACCGGTTCAGTCTCCGGATGGCCAACCGGGACGACGCCGTCGGTCGCGGCGCCGGGCGCGCGGCGTTTCGCGGCCTCGGCCTGACGACCGTCGGTGGCGGCGCGGCGACCTGCGACTATGCCAACCTGCACCCGGAACGCCCGGCCAATGTCACGGTGAACGCGGCCGGCACCGCACCGACCGTGACGATCACCGCGGCCACCAGCGAGGGGGACGCCACCTTCAGCTACACGGTCAAGGGCGGCCCGGCGCCGACCACGGCGACCATCACCACGGTCGGCGGGACCGGCTCGGTGCTGCTGGCGAAGACGCCCGTGGGTACGACGCTGAGCGCGAACAGCATCACGCAGGACCCGGTCGCGGGCTGGGTGATGACGACCTCGGCGTGCACGAACCGGACCACCGGCAAGACGCTCACCTACCCGTACGACCTGGTGGCCAACGACGACATCGTCTGCGGGTTCGCCAGCCGCCCGCCCCCGGTGACCTCGCCGTGCGTGACCAATCCCGTCCGCAACCCGGGCTTCACCGACGGCCTGGTCGCCCCGTGGTCGGCGGGCTCCGGGTGGGTCGTGACCGGCGGCCGGGCCAACGTCACCCGCGACAACGCGGTGCTGGCCACGGACTGGCTCGCCCAGACCGTCTACGGCGTCGCCCCGTCCAGCGCGCTCCTCATGGACCTCCGGCCGGCCGATGGCGGCGGTGGCAGCGGCGGCAACCAGGCCACCTTCGAGATCGTGTACGCCGGCACCGTGTACGCGACGCTGCTCACCAGCCAGGCGGCCGACAAGTTCGGCGGCACCGCGACGCTGAGCGCGACCAACGGGGCGACCGTCACCCCCGCGACCATCCCGATGGGCGTGGCCCGGCCGGTGACGGTCATCCTGCCAGCGAACGTGCCCCGGTCGGGGGAGCTGCGCCTGCGGATGGGCGTCACCGGCACCGGCGACGCGCACGTGCCCCCGACCGGCGACGACATCTGGCTGGACGAGGTCAGCGTCCAGTCGACGGCGATCTGCCTGCGCAAACGGTCGGTGGACGGGACCGGCACGTTCCCCTTCACCGGCACCAACATCGACACCGACTCGGGTACGCCCACCGACGACCGGACCTTCTCCGTCACCACGACGGGATCGGGCGCCACGACGTTCGACCCGACGTTCGGCACACCCGGCGGCGAGCTGCTCGTGCCCGAGCCCGGCACCGACGTGACGCTGACCGAGACCGGGGCGGCCTGGGGTCCCAGCGCCGTGGCGTGTGTCGACGCGGCGACCGGGTCGGCCGCGACCGGTGTCGGCCTGAGCGGAGCCACGGTGACCATCGCGGGCGCGGCGATCGGCCCACGGACCGTGCTCGTCTGCCTCGTCACGGACAGCCGCAGGTCGCTGCGCCTGGCCATCGGGGCGGACACGGCGCGCGCCCTGCCGGGGACCGCCGTCACGTTCACGGTGACCGCCACGGACACGAGCGACGCGGCCTACGCCGGGACGGAGGCCACCTTCGCCATCCCGTTGGGCCCGGTCCTCGACGACGCCGCGTACCGCGACGCGTCGACAGACACGGGCGCGGTCACCTTCGATCCCGGGACCGCGACCCTGACCTGGACCGGGCCGCTCGCCGCCCACGCCACGGCGAACATCCGGTTCTCGGTGACCGTCCGCCCGGCCGGCGCGGGCGACGGGATCATGACGAGCGCCGTCACGTCCACCGCGGCCGCGAACAACTGCCCCGCGACCGGGACACGCGGCGTCGACTGCGTCGTCGCGGTCCCGGTCGCCGCACCCACGCTGAACCTGACGCTGGACCCGCCGGCCGTGGACCTGCCCGGAGCGCCGGGGGCGACCGTGACCCGGGCCGACGCGGTCACCGCGACCGTGACCACTGACAACCTCACGGGGTACTCCCTGAATGTCCACGCGACGGCCGACGAGCTGACGCCGGCGGCGGGGGACAACCCCGACCGGATCGCGGTGGCGAGCCTGACGGTGCGCGGGCCCGGCCAGCCGGACTTCCAGCCGCTCGACCGGCTCACCACCGCGCTGCTGCACGCGCAGGACACGCCGTCGACGCCCGGCGGCGACGCGCTGGGCATCGACTACCGGATCCTGGTGCCGTCCGTGCGCCCCGACCGGTACACCGTGACGCTGGAGTACCTGGCGATGACGGCCTAGCCCAGCGCCAGGCCGGGCTCGTCATCGGGGAGCGCGGGCCGCGCGGCGGGCACGGCGTACTCCTCGGTCAGGGTTGTCATGGGTCCCGGCCAGGTCGCCTGGGCGACCTCGAGGGGACGGTGCTCGGCGTCGAACGCGATGTGCAGCAGGTGCAGCACGGGGGTGTCGGGTCGGATGCGCAGCAGCTCAGCCTCCTGCCGGGTGGGCAACCGGGCGGACAGCGAGTCGGCGGCGCGCGCGTACGAGCGCCCGAGGACGTCCTCGACCTCCTGGTAGAGCGGTCGCCCGAACGGTTCGGGGCGCTCCAGCGTCGTGCCGGCGGCGTCGGCGGTGCGGAACCAGGAGGCGCCCACCTCGGCCGGTTGCTCCTCGGGCGCGACGACGAGGTGGCGGCGCACGATCAGCTCGGTGCCGTCGGCGACCCCGAACGCGTCGGCGACCTCGGCCGGGGCGCCCTCGCGGCCGACCGAGAGCAGCCGCTGGCGGTACCGGGCGGCGAGGTCGGCGTGGTAGCCGCGCTGGGCGCCGTAGCGGCCGCGGGCCAGGCGGTTGAACCGGCGCCGGGTGCCGCGCACGAAAGTTCCCGAGCCGGGCTTGGTGATCAGCAGGCCCTCGACGCGGAGCTGGTCGATGGTGCGCTGCACCGTCTGCTTCGCGACGCCGTAGGAGGCGGCGAGCGTCGGGATGGCGGGCAACCGCTCGCCGGGGCCCCACTCGCCGTGGCGGATGCGTTGGCGCAGGTGGGCGGCGATCTGGCGGTGGGGGTGCTCGGCGGTGCCGGGATTGGTCACGGAGGCTCCCTCCTAAGGCCTAGCCTCCTAGGATGCCATAGGGGAGGTGCGCGCGGCGACATTCCCACGCCGCGGACGTCAGAAAACCTGATGGACCAGCGGTGCGCCCGACCGCTCTAATGTCGAAGCATGGAGGTCACCCAGTCCGCGAAGCTCGCCAACGTCTGCTACGACATCCGAGGCCCTGTCATGCAGGAGGCCAAGCGGATGGAGGCCGAGGGGCACCGCATTCTCAAGCTCAACATCGGTAACCCGGCCCCGTTCGGCTTCGAGGCGCCGGAGGAGATCCTCCAGGACGTGATCCTCAACCTGCCGGCCGCCCACGGGTACGGGGACTCCAAGGGACTGCTGTCGGCCCGCCGCGCGGTCGTGCAGTACTACCAGGACCGGGGCCTGGGCGGCGTCGACATCGAGGACGTCTACCTCGGCAACGGCGTCTCCGAGCTGATCACGCTGTCGCTGCAGGCGCTGCTGGACAACGGCGACGAGGTGCTCATCCCGGCGCCGGACTACCCGCTGTGGACGGCGTCGACGAGCCTGGCCGGCGGCCGGGCGGTGCACTACCTGTGCGACGAGGGCGCCGACTGGAACCCCGACGTCCGCGACGTCGAGTCGAAGATCACCGACCGCACCAAGGCGATCGTGATCATCAATCCGAACAACCCGACCGGCGCGGTGTACTCCCGCGAGGTCCTCAACGAACTGGTGGAGATCGCCCGCCGGCACGGTCTGGTGATCTTCTCCGACGAGATCTACGACAAGATCCTGTACGACGACGCGACGCACACCTGCACCGCGACGCTCGCCCCCGACCTGGTCTGCCTGACCTTCAACGGCCTGTCCAAGGCGTACCGGGTGGCCGGCTTCCGCACCGGCTGGATGGTCGTCACCGGCCCCAAGAAGCACGCGGCCAGCTACATCGAGGGCCTGGACATCCTGGCCAACATGCGGCTGTGCCCGAACGTGCCCACCCAGTACGCGGTGCAGACGGCGCTCGGCGGCTACCAGAGCATCAACGACCTGGTCCTGCCCGGCGGCCGGCTGGTCGAGCAGCGCGACACCGCCTGGCGGCTGCTCAACGACGTGCCGGGGATCAGCTGCGTCAAGCCCAAGGGCGCCCTGTACGCGTTCCCGCGCCTGGACCCGAAGGTCTACCCGATCGTCGACGACATGCGCTTCGCGCTCGACCTGGTGCGCCAGGAGAAGCTGCTCATCGTGCAGGGGACCGGCTTCAACTGGCCGCGCCCGGACCACTTCCGGGTGGTGACCCTGCCGCGGGTGGCCGACCTGACCGACGCGGTCGGCCGGCTCGCCCGCTTCCTCTCCACCTACCGCCAGTAGCTGGGCGTCAGATGCCCGCGGTCGGCCCGCCCGGGCCGCCGCGGCGGCGCAGGTACTTCTCGAACTCCTGGGCGATCTCGTCGCCGGACAGCGGCCGCAGGCCCTCCTCGCCGGCGCGCTCCTCCAGTTCGCGCAGGTACTCCGCCAGTTCGGCGTCCTGCTCGGCGGCGGTGCGGACCCGCTGCTCCCATTCGGCGGCCCGCTCGGCCAGGTCGTCCATGGGGACGGGCAGGTCGAGCACCTCCTCGACCCGGTGCAGCAGGGCGAGCGTGGCCTTCGGGCAGGGCGGGTTGTTGGCGTAGTGCGGCACGTGCACCCAGAACGACAGCGCGTCGACCTCGGCGTGCCGGCACGCCTCCTGCAGGATGCCGACGATGCCGGTCGGGCCCTCGTACCGGCTGGGGGTCAGGTTGAACCGGGCGACGTCGGCGGCCTCGGTGGCGCTGCCGCTGATCGGCAGGGGCCGGGTGTACGGGACGTCGGCGAGCAGCGCGCCGAGCAGCACCACGCGGTTGATCTCCAGGCTGTGGCAGATCTCCAGGACCTGCTCGCCGAACGTGCGCCACCGGGTGCTGGGCTCGATGCCCCGGATGAGCACCACGTCGTGGTCGGACCCGGGCGGGCTGGCCACCGAGAACCGCGTGGTGGGCCACTCGATGACCCGGGTGTCGTCGTCGATGGAGCGCACCGTCGGCCGGTTGACCTGGAAGTCGTAGAACTCCTCGGGGTCCAGCGCGGTGATCCGGCGCGCCTGCCAGACGTCCTCCAGGTGCTCCACGGCCCCGGTGGACGCGTCGGCGGCGTCGTTCCACCCCTCGAAAGCGGCTACGGCAACCGGCGACCGCAACACCGGCAGCCCGTCGAAGTCGCTCATGCCGGCACCTCCGCTGCGCTCCGGCACCGGCATGAGTCAGAACTGAGCAGATGAATCGCTCGCTGACGCTCGCTCATGCCGTCACCTCGTGTCCGGTCCTCTCCCTCATGTCCGCAAGCCTACGTGTCCGGGCGATCACCCGCGCACGGCGCGCGGTGCGATCTTGCGGGGTGTGATCATGGCCGCCGACGCCGCTGGGCGCACGTGCCCGCCCGCTAGCCTTGGAGCGTGTCCGATACCTTTCTGCGCGCTCTCGCCGACCGGGTCCTCGTCGCCGACGGGGCGATGGGGACGATGCTGCAGGCGGCGGACCCGACGCTGGACGACTACCAGGGCCACGAGGGGTGCACCGAGATCCTCAGCGTCACCCGGCCCGACGTCGTGCGGGGCATCCACGACGCCTATCTGGCGGCCGGCGCGGACTGCGTGGAGACGAACACGTTCGGCGCGAACCTCGCCGCCCTCGGCGAGTACGGCATCTCCGAGCGCATCTACGAGCTGTCCGAGGTCGGCGCGGCGCTCGCGCGGGCCTCGGCCGACGCCTTCAGTACCCCTGACCAGCCCCGGTTCGTGCTGGGCTCGATGGGCCCCGGCACCAAACTGCCGACGCTCGGCCATGTGTCGTTCACCACACTGCGCGACGCGTACGAGCTGAACGCCGCCGGCCTCATCGCGGGCGGGTCGGACGCGCTCATCATCGAGACCTGTCAGGACCTGCTGCAGACCAAGGCGGCCGTGATCGGCGCCAGGCGGGCCATCGCCGCGGCCGGCCGCGAGGTCGCCCTGATCTGCCACGTGACGGTCGAGACGACGGGCACGATGCTGCTCGGCTCGGAGATCGGCGCGGCCCTGACGGCGCTGGAGCCGCTGGGCATCGACCTGATCGGCATGAACTGCGCGACCGGCCCGGCCGAGATGAGCGAGCACCTGCGCTACCTGTCGCAGCACGCCCGGATCCCGCTGTCGGTCATGCCGAACGCGGGCCTGCCCGAGCTGACCCCCGACGGCGCCCGCTACCCGCTGTCGGCCGGCGACCTGGGAACGGCCCTGCACCGGTTCGTCACCGACTACGGCGCGCGCCTGGTGGGCGGCTGCTGCGGCACGACGCCCGACCACATCCGCGAGGTCGTCGCCGCCGTGCGCGGCCTGAGCGCGGCCGCGCCGGCGCCGGTCGTCGAGCCGGGCGCCTCGTCGCTGTACCACCACGTGCCGTTCGCGCAGGACGCGAGCGTGCTGATGGTGGGGGAGCGGACCAACGCCAACGGGTCCAAGGCGTTCCGGGAGGCGACGCTGGCCGGCGACTTCCAGGCGTGCATCGAGATCGCCCGCGAGCAGGCCCGCGACGGTTCGCACCTGCTGGACCTGTGCGTGGACTACGTGGGCCGCGACGGCGCCGCCGACATGCGGGAGCTGGCCGGCCGGTTCGCCACCGCGTCCACGCTGCCGATCATGCTGGACTCGACCGAGCCGGCGGTCCTGGAGGCCGGTCTGGAGATGCTCGGCGGCCGCTGCCTGATCAACTCGGTGAACTTCGAGGACGGCGACGGCCCCGACTCCCGCTACGAGCGCGTGATGCCCCTGGTCAAGGAGCACGGTGCCGGTGTCGTCGCGCTGACCATCGACGAGGAGGGTCAGGCCCGCACCGCCGAGTGGAAGGTGCGCGTCGCCTCCCGGCTCATCGACGACCTGACCGGCCGCTGGGGCCTGCACCGCCACGACATCCTGGTGGACTGCCTGACGTTCCCGATCGGCACCGGTCAGGAGGAGACCCGCCGCGACGGCATCGAGACGATCGAGGCGATCCGGGAGATCTCCCGGAGGTACCCCGGGGTGAACTTCACCCTCGGCATCTCGAACGTGTCCTTCGGCCTCAACCCCGCCGCCCGCCAGGTGCTCAACTCGGTGTTCCTGCACGAGTGCGTGCAGGCGGGCCTGACCTCGGCGATCGTGCACGCGTCGAAGATCCTGCCGATGGCGAAGATCCCCGACGAGCAGCGCGAGGTGGCGCTGGACCTGGTCTACGACCGCCGCAGGGAGGGCTACGACCCGCTGCAGCGGTTCCTGGAACTGTTCGAGGGCGTCGACGTCGCCTCGGCCCGGGCCAGCCGCGCGGAGGAACTGGCCGCGTTGCCCCTGGACGAGCGCCTTCAGCGCCGGATCATCGACGGCGAGCGCACGGGCCTGGAGGCCGACCTCGACGCGGCCCTGGCCACGCGCCCCGCCCTGGCGATCATCAACGACACGCTGCTGGCCGGCATGAAGACGGTCGGCGAGCTGTTCGGCTCGGGCCAGATGCAGCTGCCGTTCGTGCTCCAGTCGGCCGAGGTGATGAAGGCGTCGGTCGCCTACCTGGAGCCGCACATGGAGAAGGCCGACGACGACGGTGGCAAGGGCCGCATCGTGCTCGCGACGGTCAAGGGCGACGTGCACGACATCGGCAAGAACCTCGTCGACATCATCCTGTCCAACAACGGCTACGAGGTCGTCAACATCGGCATCAAGCAGTCGATCTCGGCGATCCTGGAGGCCGCCGAGGAGCACGCCGCTGACGCGATCGGCATGTCGGGCCTGCTGGTGAAGTCCACGGTCGTGATGAAGGAGAACCTCGAGGAGATGAACCAGCGGGGCGTGGCGCGGCGGTGGCCCGTCCTGCTCGGCGGCGCGGCGCTGACCCGCGCGTTCGTCGAGGACGACCTGCGCGCCCTCTACTCCGGCGAGGTGCACTACGCCCGCGACGCGTTCGAGGGACTGTCCCTCATGGACCGGGTGATGGCCGTCAAGCGCGGCGACGCCCCGGCGGTCGACGCGGAGCGCGAGCAGAAGCTGGCCGAGCGGCGGGCCCGCCGCGAGCGCCACCGCGCGATGGTGACGTCGGAGCTGCCCGACCTCGCCGACGACTCGGTGCGCTCCGACGTGGCGCTCGACGTGGCGCGCCCGCGCGCCCCGTTCCTGGGCACGCGCGTCATCAAAGGCATCAACCTCACCGAGTACGCCTCGATGCTCGACGAGCGGGCCACCTTCCTGGGGCAGTGGGGTCTCAAGCCCGCCCGGGGCGGCGCCGGGCCCACCTACGAGGAGCTGGTGGAGACCGAGGGCCGCCCCCGGCTGCGCTACTGGCTGGACCGGCTCGTCGCCGACCAGGTCCTCGAGGCCGCCGTCGTGTACGGGTACTTCCCGTGCTACGCGGAGGGCAACACGCTGGTCGTCCTCGACGAGAACGGTCACGCGGAGCGGGCGCGCTTCACGTTCCCGCGCCAGCGCAGCGAGCGGCGCCTGTGCCTGGCCGACTTCTTCGCCCCGCGGTCGGACTCACTGGACGTCGTCGGCCTCCAGCTCGTCACGGTCGGGCACCCGATCAGCGAGTACACCTCGAAGCTGTTCGCGGCCAACGCCTACCGCGACTACCTGGAGGTGCACGGCCTGTCCGTGCAGCTGACCGAGGCGCTCGCGGAGTTCTGGCACAAGCGGATGCGCGCCGAGCTGGTCCTGCCGGACGGCTCGACGCTCGCCGACGCCGACCCGACCGACCTCGCGGGCATCCTCAACACGGACTACCGGGGCTGCCGGTACGCGTTCGGCTACCCGGCGTGCCCCGACCTGGAGGACCGCGCGAAGGTTGTCGACCTGCTCGGCGCCGGGCGCATCGGCGTGGCGCTGTCCGAGGAGTTCCAGCTGGTCCCGGAGCAGGCCACGGACGCCATCGTGGTCCACCACCCCGAGGCCAGCTACTTCAACGCGAAGTAACCCGTGGGACGCGCTGGAAAACGGCTCGCCACGGGCGCGGCGACGTGACAGCGTCACGGTCATGCAGCGCCAGATCCGGGCGGACTTCGACGCGACAACGATCGTCGTCTACCAGGCCTACCCGTCCGCGATCGCGGACGCGGCGCTCGCGGCCGGCCGGTTCGTGCCGCCGTTCTCGTTGACGCGGATGACGTGGATCAAGCCATCGCTGCGGTGGTTGGGCCACCGCAGCAACTGGGCACGCAAGCCCGGCCAGGATCGGATCCTGGCGGTCCGCATGACCCGGGACGGCTGGACGCGCGCGCTGTCCGAGGCGGTGCTCACCGCGCCGGAGCCGGCCGTGCACGGCAGTGCCGCCGCGTGGCACGAGGCCTTCAGCCGGGCGCGGGTGCACGTCCAGTGGGACCCGGAGCGGACGCTTCGCGGGGCGGCGTTGAACCATTACAGCATCCAGGTCGGCGTGGGCCGGTCGCTGATCCGCGAGTACGTCGGCGACTGGGTGGTGAGCCTGACCGATCTGACGCCGACGGTAAGGAAGATCGCGGCCATGGTCCGGGCGGGCCAGTCCGCCAAGGCGGAGCGGCTCCTTCCGCCCGAGCGTCCCTACCCGTTGGACCCGGCCGTCGCCAGGAAGATCTTCGCCGATGGCTGAGTTTCCGGCGCGTCGCCGCTCAGGTCAGAGGAACACCAGCGGCAGGGTGTTGATGATGGTGTGGGCGGTGATCTGGGCCCACACGTTGCGGTAGCGCGACCACAGGTAGCCGAGGAACACCCCCGTCGTGCCCTGGAAGACCACGATCGCGGCCAGGGTCAGCGGCAGGCCGCCCAGCGCCGAGCCGGTCTGGCCGTGCGTGGGCAGGTGCAGCAGGGCGAACAGCAGCGCGGTGGACACGATCGCCGCCCAGCGGCCGAGGACGGCCTCCAGCCGGGTCTGCAGGATCACCCGGTAGAACAGCTCCTCGGTGACGTTCGCGGTGAGGAACGTGACGGTCGCGCCGATCGCGAGCAGCGCCGGGTCCGGGTAGTCGGCCGCGTCCGGGTGCTGGCCGGCGACGGGCCCGACGCTCGTCAGCAGCGCGAAGGCCGCGAGCGCGGGCAGCGGACCCCACCAGCGCCAGCCGGCGTCGGGCCACCAGATGCCGGGCGTGCCCAGCCAGTCCGGCCGGAACAGCCCCCAGGTCAGCAGGAGAAAAACCAGCACCTTGCTCAGCGCCCACAGCCCACCCACCGTCTCGTCCGGTGCCCCGGCGAGTACGGCCACGTAGAGCGCGACCGGCAGGCCGGCCGCGATGGCGACGAGCTGCCACGCCTGCCGCGCGGCGGTCGACCTGGTCATGCCGGGCATGGCGTCGAGGCGCTCGGCGCGCGGCGGCACGAGCCGCACCAGCAGCAGGCCCACCAGTGCCGGGACGATGGCGTCGTCGAGTCCGATGAGGTCGGTGGAGTCGGTCGACGGCCGCAGCCCGTGGTGACCGCTGACGAGCAGCCCGACCAGCGCGGCGGCGAACACGCCGAGGCCGGCGATCAGAATGATGCGGGCGGTGTGCCGTGCCTGCATGGCGTCCTCCCCGGCGGGCGCGTGGGCGGAGACAGGATATCGACGAACGCGGCGCTACGGGTCTTTGCGCACCCACCCGCACCGTGGGTGGTACGCCACCGGCGGGCGGAACAGGATGAGCATCAGCTTGAGGCTGCCGACCGCCGTCCCGAGCGCGGTCAGGAACAGCGGGACGTACCACTGTGGACCATCCATCGGCATGTCGCCGACGGCCGTCGCCAGGCCCACGACGCAGGTGACGATGGAGGCGAAGACCAGCAGCGCCATCGCGACCCCGACCAGCTGGAAGACCACCGGACGGGCCGGCTTGCGGAGCATGCCCGCGTCGATCGCGACGCCGCACCCGGGGCACGGCGGGATCGACTCCTTCATCCACCGGGCCGCGACCCGCAGGACGCGGATCAGCAGGAAGACGGCGACCGGCACCACGACGATGATCAGCAGGCCGACGCCGACGCTGCCGATCGCCTGCAGCCCTGGAATGAACGCCGCGCGTGGGTCCGTCATCGCCATTTACGGTAGGCGATGACAGCCAGTGGGCGTCGCGTCCACGTGCCGCCCTGTCCGACCCGACGTGCATGATGCGGGGATGGATCAGCGATGGGTCGACCTCGCCCGCACCTTGCGTGGCCTCGGCCTGTGGGAGCGCCTCTCCGAGAACGAGGCGGCGGCTGCCGAGCGGATGGCGGCGGAGGTCGAGTACCCGTTCGTGGGCTTCGGCGACGAGCCGGGCCTCGACTTCTTCTTCGTCGACGGCGAGGAGATGGCCGAGTGCGGCGTGGACCGCCAACTGCGGCACCTGGTGCCCGCCCTGCGGACCTGCGGCGTCGACCTGCGGATCGAGCGGGTGAACGAACCGGTCGGGGAAGAGGAGGGCGACTACACCGTGATGATCAACGGCCGTCTCTGCGTCGTGTGGCGGCCGGAGGAGTGGGCCGGTTACCTCTCCTGGGAGGTGGCGACGGTCCGGCCGCTCGCGGTGATCAACGACCTGTTGGCCGAGGCCGGCGCGACCAAGCGCCTGTTCACCCTGTACGCGGGGGGCAACGAGGGCATCGCCTGGCTCCTCGATCCGCGTATCGTTGCCGCTATCGCCGACAGCGGCCTGATCGGGAAGGACCACGAGGTGCCCGCCCTGGCGACCCACGACCTGGCCGCGACCGAACCGGGCGCGCGGCCGCCGGATCATCGGTGGGGTGAGCTGGCCCGCACACTGCGGAGCCTTGGCCTGTGGGAGCACTCCTCACCGGCCGACGCCGACGCCGCCGAGCGGTCGGTAGCGGGTGGCGTCTACCCGTTCGTGTCCTTCGGCGAGGACCCGGGCGTGCGGTGGTTCCCGGTCGACGGCGAACAGATGGCCGGGGGCGGCCTGGGCCGCGTGCTCGCGACCATGGCGCCCGCCCTGCGGACCTGCGGCGTCGAGCTGCGGTTCGAGACCGTGACCGAACCCGCCGAGGTCGGCAAGGGCGAGTACGTCGTCGCGATCAACGGCCGCCGCTGCGTCGTCTGGCGGGAAGAGGAGTGGGCCAGGCACTCCCCGTGGGGCGCGTCGACGGTCCGGCCGCTCGCGGTGATCAACGACCTGGTGGCCGAGGTCGGCGCGACCAGACGCCTGTTCGTCCTCTACCCGGGCGGCCACGCGACGGTCGCCTGGCTGCTCGATCCGCGCGTCGTCGCCGCCGCGGCCGACAGCGGCCTGCTGACCGACTACAAGGTCCCCGCGCTCGCCACCCACGACTGGCGGGCGTAAGTACGGAAAGATCGAGCATATGACGGCACTGGCGGGCGTGGTGATCGCCGACTTCGGGCGGGTGCTCGCCACCCCGTACGCGACGATGCTGCTCGGCGACCTCGGCGCCGACGTCATCAAGGTCGAGCGTCCCGGCTCCGGCGACGACACCCGCGCCTGGGGACCCCCGTACGCGCACGGGCGCGCCACCTACAACCTGGCCGTCAACCGGAACAAGCGCTCCGTGGGTCTCGACCTCACCGAGCCGGAGGGACTGCGCCGGGCGCGCGAGCTCGCCCGGCGGGCGGACGTCGTGGTCGAGAACTTCCGCACCGGCACGATGGCCCGCTACGGCCTCGGCTACGAGCAGGTCCGGCAGGCCAACCCCGGCGTCATCTACTGCTCGGTCACCGGCTTCGGGCCGGGCGACGGGGCCGCCATGCCCGGCTACGACCTCCTCGTGCAGGCAGTCGGCGGGCTGATGAGCATCACCGGCGCCCCCGACGGACAGCCGTTGAAGGCCGGTGTCGCCCTCGTGGACGTACTCGCCGGGTTGCACGCGGCCGTGGGCATCCTCGCGGCCCTGCGCCACCGCGAGGCCACCGGGGAGGGTCAGCTCGTCGAGGTGAACCTGCTGACCAGCCTGCTGTCCAGCATGGTCAACCAGAGCGCCGCGCACACCCTGACCGGCGCGGTGCCGCGCCGGCTCGGCAACCGGCACCCGTCCATCGCGCCGTACGAGGTGTTCCAGGCCGCGGACCGGCCCATCGTGATCGCGGTCGGCAACGACCGGCAGTTCGCCGCCCTGTGCGCCGCCCTCGACCTGCCCGACGACCCCCGCTTCCGCACCAACGAGCTGCGCGTCGCGCACGTCGACGAGCTCGGCGCGGCCATCACGTCGGGCCTGGGCCGTCAACCCGCCAGCTTCTGGGTGGCCCGGCTGACCGCCCTGGGCGTGCCCTGCGGGCCGGTCAACGACATCGGCGAGGCGTTCGCCCTGGCCGAGGGTCTGGGCCTGCGCCCGACCGTGGATCTCGACGGCCCGCCCGGGCCGATGCGGCTGACGGCCAACCCGATCTCCCTGTCCGCCACCCCGCCCCGGTATCGGCGCCAGCCGCCCGACCTCGGCGAACACACCGCCGAGGTGACGCACTGGCTCGACGCCGCGCCGACCGGTGAGGACCGACCGTGACCGGCCGTTCCGAGGTACGGGCCCGGATCGGGAGGGTGTTCATCAGCCCTGCCGCCGTTCGGTGCCCTCCTTCCGGGTGCCGAACGGCGGCTCAGGTCCCGGAGCGGCCGTGCAGCCTGTGTCCGCCCTGTACGGCGAGCCGGCCCGCGTCGGGCAGCCCCAGATCCGTGTAGATAGTGTGCGCCGCAAGCCGGTGCCGCTCGGCCCGGTCGGCGTCGCCGGCCGCCTGGTGCACGGCGGCGAGGCCGTCGTGGGCGGCGGCCTGCTCGCGACGGTCCCCGGTGCGTTCGGCTAGGCCGACGGCGGTCATGTACGTGGTCTGAGCGGCATCGAGGTCGCCACCGGCGGACTGCGCCGCCGCGAGCGCGTTGATCGCCTCGAGCTCGTAGCTGCGTTCGCCGGTCTCCCGGTACACCGCGAGGGACTGCTGGTGGTAGTCGACCGCGTCCGCCAGCCGCCCGATGGCGTGCACCGCCCGGCCGAGGTGGGTCAGGGCGGCGGCCTCACCAGGCCGGTAGCCGAGGTTCCGGCAGATCGCGAGGGCCTGCTCGTGGCAGTCGACGGCCTGTCCGTGGTCGCCGGCCAGCTGACACGTCAGTCCCAGTTGATCGAGCGCGTACGCCTCGCCGAGGCGGTGACCGACCGCACGCAGGAGGCGCAACGCGCGCAGGAGCCCATCGGCTGAGGACCGGACGTCGCCGAGCTGGCGGTCGCCGATGGCGAAGCTGATCAGCTGGTAGGCCTCACCCACCTGGTTTCCCACCTCGCGGAACACGCCCAGCGCCGCGGCGTGGTGGGCCCGCGACCGGTCGTAGTCACCGAGTCGCCAGTACGCGACGCCGAGCTCGGCCAGCGCGCGACCCTCACCGGCGCGGTCGCCGAGGTCGCGGCAGAGCGCGAGGGCCCGCTGATGGTGCCCGGCTGCCTCGGGGTAGCGGCTGAAGCGGCGACACGTGACGCCCAGATGGTGCTCGGCAGCCGCCTCCGCGGCCCGGTCGCCGACGGTCCGCGCCGCGGTGAGGGCGCGGCGGTGCAGTTCGTGCGCTTCGAGGTAGTGTCCGCCGTCGAAGTAGTGGAAGGCGGCCGAGGCCAGGGCGATGACGTGGGCGGGCTGTCCGTGCCGGACAAACGCCACCAGATTGGCCCGCTCCGCGTCCAACCAGCCGCGCGCGGCGACCGGTCCGGTGAAGCCGTCGGTCGGGCCGGTGCCGGGCTCGCCGGGATACAGGACGGAGACCGCGGCCCGCACTGTGACCACGAAGTGGCGCACCAGACGCCCGACCGCGGCATCGCGGGCGGGCGCGGGCTCGTCAACGCGCGCGCGGTCCGTGGCGTACGCCCGGAGCAGGTCGTGGCCGGTGAACCGGCGTGGTGCCGACTCGGCGAGCAGATGGGCGCCGGTCAGCTCGGTCAGGAGCGGCATGGTCCGCGCTACCGGGAGCCCGGCCAGGCTCGCCGCGGCCGGCGCGTCGAGGTCCGGGCCGGGATGCAGGCCGAAGAGCCGGAACAGTCTCGCCGCGGCCGGCGTCAGTTGCCGGTACGAGCAGTCGAACACCGCCCGTATGTCAGTGCCCGCCTCGCCCGTGGTCAACGTGTCGAGCCGGTTGTCGTCGATCAGGTCGGCGGCCAGGTCGGCCAGCGGCGCACCGGGCCGGACGGCCGCGCGGGCGGCGGCGATCGCGAGTGCGAGCGGGAGATGGGCGCACCGCGTGATGATCGTGGCGACGGCGCCGGGCTCCGCGGTGGTCCGGTCGTCGCCGAGTCGGTGGGACAGGAGGAGCCGCGCCTCGCCGTCGTCGAGCAGGTGCAGTGGCACCAGTCGGGCGCCCTCGGCGGCGACGAGCCCGGGGAGCTGGTGCCGGCTGGTCACGAGGGTGCGGCAGCCGGCCGCGCCGGGCAGCAGCGGCCGGACGTGATCGGCGTCGCGCGCGTTGTCCAACACCACGAGGACCTGCCGGTCGCCCAGCAGCGTGCGGTACAGCGCGGCCCGGGCGGCTAGATCAGCCGGGATGCGGGTCGCTGGCACTCCGAGCGCGGTAAGGAAGCCGTGCAGCGCCTCGCCGGCCGTCAGGGGCGCCGACGCCGGGCGGAAGCCCTGCAGGTTCACGTAGAGCTGGCCGTCGGGGAACCGGTTACGCGCCCGGTGCGCCCAGTGCACAGCCAGCGACGTCTTGCCGACGCCCGCCGTGCCGGACACCACCGCCACCGCCCCAGCCGGTCCACCGAGCGCGGCGTCGAGAGCGGCGAGCGCGTCGCTCCGCCCGACGAACGGCTCCACGCCGGCGGGCAGTTGCGCGGGCACACCCACCACCGTGGTGGCGGACGACGGTGTCCGGGGCGGGCCGGACGGCACCTGCCGCAGCACGCGTACCTGGGCTTCGACGAGCTCGGAACCGGGCTCGATACCGAGGTCGTCGATCAGGCGGCGGCGGATCCCGGTGTAGGTCGAGAGTGCCTCGGCCTGCAGATCCCCGCCCGCCAGCAGCGCAATCAGCCGAGCATGCAACGGCTCGTGCAGCGGGGCGGCGGTGGCGGCCTCCCGCAGGGCCGGCACGGCGCGGGCCGGCGCGCCGACCTCCAGTGCTACGTCGGCGAAGCGCAGCAGCATGCTGATCCGCTCGTCCGTCACGGCGGTGCAGAGCGGACCGTCGCGCAGCTGCGGCACGTCGGCGAGCGGACCGCCCCGCCACAGCGCGGCTGCCTCGGCGAGGAGCTCAAGCGCTTCGACCGGCGCCGTCGTGTCGGCCGCCCGGACGAGGGTGCGGAACCGGGTCAGGTCGAGCTGTTCGTCACTGAGATCGAGCTGGTAGCCGGCCGGCGTCCAGGTGATCGCTGCGGTCGGGCGCAGCGCTGACCGGAGCCGGGACACGTAGGTCTGCAACGTCCGCATCGGCTCCGCGGGCAGGGTGGCCCAGAGCATATCGACCAGCGCGGTAGCCGGAACCGGGGTGTTCGCCGACAGCGCGAGCCGGCCGAGCACAGCACGGCGCGACCCTCTGCCGAGCGGCACCGGCTCCGCTCCGCAGTGGACCGTCAGCGGTCCCAGGATCCCGATCCGCACCGGGCCCGTCGGCCGGGTTGGTGCCGTCCGCGGGTGCTCGGCGGCGGCATCGCGGAGTGCGGCGGCGCGGTCACCGGTCAGGCCGAGCGCGGCGATGAGCGAATCAACCGTGGCCGGTCTCGGCCGACGGACCCGGCCCTGCTCGAGGTCCCGCAGCGCGGCCACGCTGATTCCGGCGAGCCCGGCCAGCTCCTGTTGGCTGATGGCGGCTGCGAGCCGGGCGTCACGAACAAGCGCGCCGAAGGTCTCGATCGCGCTCACGCCTCCACCCCGTGCCGTGCCCGGTCGCCAGTCTGAACCTAAAGTAGGTATCAAACCTAACGTACGCATAGTGGGTCATCAACGTGATGTCCGGGTCGGGCGTCTATCGTGGTGCGGTGCGCCCCTCGAGAGTTCCGTTCCGGCCCGCAGCGCTACTCTCCGCCACCCTGCTGCTCGGTGCCGTCGGCCTGCTCACGGCGTGCGGTGACGAGCCGGAGGGACGGCAGCCGCAGGTCGGCGCGCCCCCGGCCGCGACGCCGAGCCCGCCCACCACGTCAGCGACGCCGTCGCCTGGGCCCAGCCCCACGGGTGCCACCGGAAACGGCGCGGAATGGCCGAACGCCGACACGACCGGGGTCGAGCCGGGGGTGCGGCTGACCAAGCGCACCGGGCAGATCTTCGTCAAGAAGTCCGGCACGGTCATCCAGAACATCGACCTGCTCGGCGACGTCCGGATCGAGGCGAACAACGTGACGGTCCGCAACGTCCGCATCCGCAACCCGAGCAGCGGCGGGCCGACGTACTGGGGCATCCTGCAGTGGGAAGGCTATAAGGGTCTCGTGGTCGAGCACGTGGACATCATCGGCTCGACCAAGGAGGAGATGACCAAGGGAATCGACAACCTGGGTGGCATGGTCACCGTCCGCTACAGCGACATCTCCGGGATCAGCAAGAAGGCCATCGACACACAGCACGGCCTGATCGAGAACAACTACCTGCACGACCCGCACCACTTCCCGCAGGCGGACGGTGAGGTGGACATGATCCGGGTGACCGGCGGCCCGGCCAAGGGCCTGAAACTCGTCGTCCGGAACAACACGATCATCAACACGCTCGGCGGGACGGCCGCGATGGGCATCTACAGCGACACGAACAACCCCTGCCACGACATCCTGTTCGAGCACAACTTCCTCGGCGGCGGCGGCTACACCCTGTACGCCGGCGGCCAGGACGACCCGACGTACAACCTCGTCATCAAGGACAACGTCTTCAGCACCAAGGTGAAGCCCGGCTTCGGCCCCGCCATCTTCTTCAACGGCAAGGGCCGCGGCAACGTCTGGCGCAACAACAAGTGGCAGAGCGGCAGGACGGTGCCCGTTCCGTGACCTCAGCCGACCGGGGTGTGGATGCGGTCGTGGGGGTTGCGCTGGTGGTAGAAGAAGCCGCCGAGCAGGCGCACCGCGCCGTAGTAGACGTACGCCGTGGCCTGGCAGGACTGCCTGACGACCACCCGCTGGCGGCGGCAGGCGGCGCGCATGTCGGCCAGGAAACGGCGGTCGCAGGTCGCGCGGCGGGCCTGGTGCAGGGCGTAGCAGCCGTCGTGGTGCACGCAGGCGTGCCGGAACGCGAAGTCCGGGGCGGCCGTGCAGCCGTCTGTCGGCCACGCGTGCGCGCCGTCGTGGGCGCGCGCCGGGTCCGCCGCACCGCCGACGGCCAGCGCCACGACGGTGAGGGCCACGATCACGCGCCGGACGGCCGTACTCACCATGGCTTCTTCATTGTGCGCGTCGCCGGGCGGTAGTGCGGCGCTCATCGGGCGTTCGGCCGCGCGCACGGGACGGTGACCCGCGGTTCGTAGCGTGCCGCGCATGCGTCGTTATTCCGTACTCGCCATGGTTTCTGTCCTTCTATTGGGCACGTCAGCGCCGACGGCCGCCGCGCCGTCGATCGTGGAGGTGTCGGCGCGCGGGTGGAGACGCCTGCGCTGTTCGACGACGACGCCGTGGGCGGCGCGGACGCCGACGACCCGGCCATCTGGGGTCCACCCGACCGACCCGCGCCGCAGCCTCGTCGCTCAGCGTATCGGCGTCGAAGAGGGCTAGACGCCCTGGACCCGGGCGGTCGCGGTCGGGGCGGTGTTCACGGTCACGAGCTTGACCCCGACGTACCGGGCGCCTGACGCGGGCATCAGCAGGAGTTGGCCGTGGGGGAGGGCGACGCTGGAGCGCGGCGGGTCGGGCTCAGGTCCAGGCCGGCGCGCAGGGCCTCCTCGATCGCGTCGATCGCGTCCGCGACGGGAATGGTGACCGGCCTCACGATCTATGCCTCCCGGCACCTCAGGGTTTGCTCAAGCGGGGCTGGCGCGCGCCGATGGGTCGTCCGTGACATCTCTGGCCGCCACCATGATCGTGCGCGACGAGGCGGCCGTGCTCGCGGCCAGCCTGCGCGCGCTGCGCAACGTCGTCGACGAGATCCACGTCCACGATACGGGCTCGACGGACGGCACCGTTTCCCTCGCGGCCTCCCTCGACGCGATCGTCAGCCGTGGGCTGTGGACGAACGACTTCGCGTCCGCCCGCAACGACGCGATGGCCGGCTGGACCGCCGACTGGGTCCTGGCCGTGGACGCCGACGAGCAGGCGGTCGCCGACCCCGCCGCGCTGCGCGCGTTCCTCGCCGGCACCGACGCCGACCTGCTCCTCGTCGAGATCGACAACGAGCAGGACCGGTCCGCGTTCACCCACCGGACCGGCCGGCTCTTCCGACCCTCGGCCGGGGAGTGGTCGGGCGCGGTGCACGAGCAGGTCGTCGCCCGCTCCGGCCGGCTGCGCGTGGCCCACCTGCCCCGGGAGGTCCTGCACCTGCGGCACACCGGGTACGCCACCGAGGCCGTCCGGTACGCCAAGTGTGTGCGCAACGCGGCGCTGGCCCAGGCCGCCGTCGACGACCTGGTCGCGCAGGGCGCGACGGCGTCCCCGACGGCCGTCGCCGCCACGCTGCTGGACCTCGGTCGCAGCCTGGTCGGCGCCGAGCGCCGGCAGGAGGCCGTGGACGCCTTCGAGACCCTGCGCGAACTGTTCCCCGGCACCCGGGAGTGGCTCGTCGCCACCGACTTCCTCGCCCGACAGGTGCTCGCGGCCGGCCTGGACGAGGTCTGCCTCGTCCTCGTCGACCAGCTGCGCGCCGCCGGCGCACCGCCCATGTACTGCGACTGGTTGGCCGCGCAGGCCATTGCCCAGCTCGGCGACGTGGCGGCCGCCCAGCGGCTGCTCGACGGGGTCACCGAGGTCGTCGACACCGACGGGCGCCGGTACGAGACCACGGCTCTGCGCGAGCTGAAGGACCTGCTCGGTTCCCTGGCGCCGGCCGCCTACTGACCCACGCGGCCGTCGATCCGCTCGCGGATGAGATCCGCGTGGCCGCAGTGCCGCGCGTACTCCTCGATCATGTGCAGCAGCACCTCGCGCGCGGCGATGGTGTTGCCATCGCTCATCGTGCCGCGAACCGCGAGGTCGGGGGTGTTCTCGACGAACTCCTCCGCGAAGGCGATCTCCGCGCGCCAGGCCCGGAACGCGTCCTCCACGACCGCCGGGTCGGCCACGGCGCCGTCGAAGTCCGCGTCGCGGTCGGTTTCCTTCCGGTAGAGGCGCGGGACGTCCTGCCCGGCCAGCACCACGCGGAACCAGTTGCGTTCCACGTCGGCCATGTGCCGCACCAGCCCGAGCAGCGACATGTCGGACGGCGGCACCGACCGACGGGCCAGCCCTTCGGCGTCCAGGTCGGCGCACTTCATCCCGAGGGTGAGCCGGTAGTCGCGCAGATAGCCGACGAGCATCGACCGTTCGTCATCGAAGCCGCCGGGCGAGCGGGGGTCGTCCTCCGGCGCGGCCCACATGTTCGACCACGCGAACTGCCGTTCGGGTACGTCCGTCATATCGGCACCCTGCCCGCGACGTTTGTCCCGCGCAAGGCAATTTCGCCGAAGTGTTGTGGAAGTCCCGTACGGACGTGCGAAGGACGGAATGGTCGAGGGCATGACGACGACCCCGCACCACGACGCCGGGCAGGACGCCGTTGACGACGTGGTCGTCGACGAGCGGGGCCACCCCTGCGGCCGGAGAGCGGTGCCGGCGGCGGTCGCGGCTCCGCCGCCGGCACCCGTAAGTGGTCGACGTTAAGAATGGCCGGATTCATGGAGCAGCCCTGGTTGATCGATCGCCAGGCGACGGCGCGTCCGGTGCCACCCGGCGAGCGCGGCCGCGCCGTCGCCCAGCATGTCGAGGACGGCCTCGACGCGCGGCATGATCACCGTGGATACCAGCAGGAGCGCGGTCATCTGGCCGAGGGTCAGTTCCCGTCGGGCGGCGAGGAACGCCCCCGCAACGATAACCGTCGCTAGGAGCACACCGGCCGCAAGTTCGTTGAGGCCGCGCCCCACGGCCTCGCGCCGCGCCAACCGGACCTGGTGGGCGCTGTGGTCGTCGGCGGCGTCCTGTGCACGCGCCTGCGCCTCTCGTCGGGCGGCGTATGCCTGGAGCTGACGCGAGCGCAGGATGACCGCCATGATTGCCGACCGCATCTCCAACGCACGTCGACGCGCCGCACGGTAGGCGCCTGCGGCACGCCGCCGGTACCAGCGCTGAGCACAGACCAGCGCTGTCACGATCAGGACCACGACGACGGCCAGCAGCCAGGAGTACCAGATCATGATCGCTATCGCGATCATGAGTTGTCCTGCGTTGAGCAACATGGCCGGCCCGCTCCAGCGCAGGAAGCGGCCGAGCCGGTCGATGTCGTTCACCGCGTGTCGCACCTTCGCTGATCGGGCCGCGGCGGACCCCTCCGGCTGGGTGAGCATGGTGTGGAACGCCTGGACACGCACGAGGTGCAGCAAGGTCTCGGTCCGCCGGGCAAGCCGCGCGTTGAACCAGAAGGCGCTCAACGCACTCAGCGCGAGGACGCCCGCGCCCAGTGCGATCACGCCGACGATGACGGTCAACCGGGCCGGGCCCGCTGTGCCGTCGTTGACGTGGTCGAGTGTCTGTTGGACAGCGATGGGCACGACGAGGTTCACCCCTGACGCGCCCAGGATGAGCGCGGCGGTCGCCACCCGGCCGTCGCCCAGCCACGTCGTGACGACCTCGAATGATGTCTTGTACCGCACGTAGATCGGCATCATCGGAGGGTCCTCGCGGTCGGCGCCGCCCCGGCTGGGTGCGGGGCGGCATTGCGGGCGCGCCGTACCAGGGCGGCGCCGTCCGCGAGCGTGTCGAGCCGGTCGCACCTGCCGGCGTTGTCGGGGAGCTCGACCGTCGGGACGCCGCCACCCTGCCGCTGCGCCGCCAGGTCCGCCCGCGTTGGTGTCGCGCCGATCGCGATGCGTGCCGGCCGTATCGGGTCGGCGTCGGCGAGCACCCCCCGGACGCTGCGCAGCGCTCGCACCCCGGTCGGCAGTCCGGCCATCACCGTGCCCACCGCGAGGACCGGCGCGGGAAGTGCGGCAAGGAGAACCGTGGCGCTGACAAGGTCGGCGGCCCCGGCAGCGCCCGGTTGGAGGTGCCAGGCGCCGATGCCGGCGGCAGCCAGGATGCCGATGACCGGGACGGCGGCCAGCAGCGGCGCGACCGCCCCTTTGAGCCCGCGCACCCGGATCATTTCGGTGCTCAGTTGACCGGACGCCGCGCCGAAGGAAGCGATCATGTCGGCGGGCTCGCCCGACTCGTGTTGGGTCATCTCGATAATCTCCGCGCGCAGTGATCTCGCGCGGTCCGCGTGCCGGTCCACGGCCCGCAGAAACGCGACGGTGAGGATGCCCTGACCGGCCAGGAGCAGGACGCCGATCGCGGCGAGCCACCAGGCCAGGTAGAAGAGGGCGAGGATGGCGGCCACGACCATGACGGCGCTGCCGACCGCGATGGGCACCGGGTCGACGGGACGCCAGCTCGTGTCGGCGGCACCGTCCGCGGTCGCGACGAGGTCGTCCGGGTGCCGCTGCTCGTGCCATGCCACGGGCGCTTCCACGTACTGGTCGACGACAGCGCGCTGGGTCGCGTCGCTCAGGCGCCGGCGCATGGTCTGCGCGCCGACGCGGCTGACGAACAGGCCGATGGCCCGTCCGACCGAGGCGAACACCGCGAGAGCGGCCAGGCTCGTCACCGCGGCGACGTCGATGTGGCCGGTGGTCAGCGCGGGACCCCAGGCCCTGTCCACCACGTCCCGCAGGACCAGCCAGACGACCAGCCCAAGGAGGCTGAACGTCGCCCCACCGACAACGGAGATGACAAACAGACGCGGCTCGTAACGGGCCGCGTCAACGAAGATGCGGAGGCCGTCCCTGAGCCGGGGACGGGCGGCGGCCGGGTCGGCCGATGCGGCCAGATGGCTGATCGCGTCGACCGGCGCCGGCCCGGGCGTGCCGGTCCCGGCGTCGGCGACAGGTCGCGGCGGGCAGTGGTCGGCCAGCGCGCGGCGCGCGGTCTGGAGCGCGTACTCGCACAGGCGCCCCGGGCGGGGCGCCTCGATCAGCGCGCGTAGTGCGGCGACGGCGTCGCTGCCGCAGCCGGGGTCCTCGGTCAGGGCGGCCAGTTGCGCCACCCCGGTCCGCTGTTCGGCGACGGACTCGCCCGTCGCCCGGCTGAGGGCCGCCAGGTAGGCCACGTAGGACGGGTCGTCACCGCGGCCCAGGGCGGCCGCGACGGCCCGGGCCGCCACGGCCGCCGAGGCGAATTCCATAATGGACGGGCGGGCCGGCTGGTTCAGCTGGTCCTCCCGGATAGAGTCGTCCACGAGGTCGCGTGCGCGGACAATGTCTGGAGGCTGTCGGTCAGTCATGGTCTCCTCGAGATTCATTGGAGTCCCTGCTTCCGGAGTTTGTCGATGAATGCTTCGTACTTCTTCTGCGCTCGCCGTGCCGTGATGCCCAAGGTGTCGGCGATTTCGCGGAATGACCATTTGTCGATCCTCATTTGGACGATTCGGAGAGTTTCCTCATCCGAGCAACCGCTGTACTCCCGGATGAATTGACGTAGTTCGGCTTCGTCCATGGCGGTCTCGGGCGCCGGGCTGTCCGCCAGAATGTCGTACGGCACCTGGCACGGGTCGTAGCGTCTCCACCAGTTGTTGTACGCGTTGCTGAAGACGAAGACGCAGGTGTTGAGGAAATAGTCGGCGATGGAACTGCCGCCGTCGGATCGCCAACCTTTTCCGGCCAGCGCCCGTCGAATAAATGTCCTGACGGCGTCGCTGACCACCGTGACGGCCAGCTCCGGGACGTCCGTATCGGGCGCCATGAACTGCCGCCGCTTCACCGGGTGGCCGACGTCGAACGTCCTTCCATAGATCTCACCCGTGTAGATGAGGTGGGTCATGAAGGGGATGGCATACTCGGTGAGTCGCATCAGGACTATCTCGGCCAGGTAGCCTCGGAAGCGTCCCGATACGAGAGTCTCCCAGAGTTCCTCCTCTCGTTCCCCCCGGTTGCGGAGCACCGTCTGCACCTCTGCGGCGAGGGAAAAGTGTCGTTGGTCGTTCATCGGTCGGCTCCGGCGGACTGACGGTCTGCCGATGCCGGTGAGCGGGAGTTCGCAGTTCGTCCAATATGGAGCGTTTCGAAGGCCCCGGCGCTGAATGCGTTTATCAAGGGTTTCTCCATAGACCAGCACGGTGTTGGACATGACCGGACACGCGTCTGACGTTGAGGGGATTCGCAGCTCGCTCTGTCAGCGGCGCGTGATGCGGCACCTTGTGGGGCCGAAATGTCGTGAGCGTGTCGGCGCTCGTCGTTCAGGCATAGATAGCCGCGTACCGGTGATCTTGCGCTATGTGACGCAGTTCACACATGTGCGGATTTTGGCGCGGTGAACATCTAAGCGATGGGTGATCAGGGGCCGTGCTTCCCTCGGCGCGGTCATGCCATCGAGCAGATCGGGACGCGACCATGAACGACACCGACACCCTACCGGCGGTCCTGCGCCGCCTCGGCGCGACGCCCCGCGAACGCGGCTGCGTTCAGGAGTGGAGCTGTCCGGACATCTTCGAGCTCACCAACGGTGACTTCGCCGTCATCGGTACGGACAGGACGGAGGAGCTGAGCCACCGGCTGCCGGCCGACGCCGGCTGCGCGCCGTACGAGCGCATCGTCGTCATCACCCGGCAGACGCTCCTCGCCGCCCGGGCGGACATACCACTGAACTGACGCGGCGTGTCACGGCGGGACGGGCGCACCCTCGCCCGTCCCGCCGTCGCTGTGTCCGTACTCCTCGCAGACCTCGTCGCCGATGCGGGCGACCCGCCACGACTCGGTGCCCGGAACCTGGGTCTGACGCCGCGCCGCCGCGCCGGTTGCCCAGTAGCGGCGCATGACCTCGCTGGCGAACAGGTACCGAAGGGACTCCCGGATCTGCTCGTCGGTCGGGTTGTTCAACATGATCGCGAGCGCGGCGTGCTGGAAGACCAGGTTCGCGTACATCATCTGGCGCCGGTGCAGGTCGTCCGCCTCAGGCGTGGCATCCGGCCAGACCTGGGCCAGCGCCGGGTCCTCGATGCTCATCTTCAGCAACTCGAAATGGAGCATGCGCATCCCGGCGTCCGCGCTGCGCCGCAACTCGCCCGAGGCGCGCTCGGTCGCCGCGCGCTGCAGGCGTAGCTCGGCACGCTGCAACGAGAGCTCGCGGTACTGGATCCACAGCGTGCCGACCAGGGCGACGAAGGCGAGTCCGGACAGGACACTGTTGAAGACGCCGAAGGACTCGCCGACGTTGGCCCAGCGTTGCCACACGGCCGGGCTCTCCATGGCCTCGATCGCGGCGACGGCGAGGGCGCCCGCCGCGAGCAGCGCGATCGTCAGGGTGACCGAGCCGACCAGGGCGAACAGGGCCAGGGCCGTACGGGCACGGATGGATCGGGGGCCGTCGTCTTCCGTACCCATAGCCACCGCCCGGTCACGAGTCGCTACGTCGCCGTCATGGTAGGCGGAACCGGCAACGTCAGGCGACCCTCCGTCGACGTGGGCGCGCGCTATCCGTCAGGCCCTCGTCAGACGGTGACGGGCTCCCGCTCCGGCGTGAGCACCACCGGCGCCACGGGCGCGCGGAGCTCGTCGAGGCGTACCAGTGCGACGCCCGCGACGATGAGCGCGCCGCCGAGGCACTGCACCGTGGTGGGCAGCTCGTCGAGGGCGAGCCAGGCGATGATGATGGCGAACAGCACCTCGGTCAGGCCGACGAACGACGACAGCCGGGCGTCGAGGATGCGCGCCGCGCCGATGCCGGACACATAGGACACCACGCCCGCGACCAGGGACAGGCCGAGGATGGGCACGAGCCAGCTGGTCTCGATGCCGGCGAGGGTCACCTCGCCGAAGTTCGCCCGCATGGGCAGCGCGCCCGCCGCGCCGAGCACGGCGAGCGTCGCGCCGCCGATCAGCATCCCCCCGCTGGCCAGGGCGGTGGCCGGCAGTCGCGGGTCGGTGCGGGCCGACATCAGGAAGTACGCCGCGAGGCCCACTCCCGCGAACAGGCCCCACGCCACGCCGACCAGGTTGATCGAACCGTCGCCGGTCAGGTCGAGCACCAGCGCGAGGCCGGCCACCGCGGCCACCGAGCCGGCCACGGTGAGCCGGCGCGGGCGCTGCTTGTGCACCGCCCA
The DNA here is from genome assembly GCF_039528515.1 of Luedemannella flava. Taxonomy (NCBI): domain Bacteria; kingdom Bacillati; phylum Actinomycetota; class Actinomycetes; order Micromonosporales; family Micromonosporaceae; genus Luedemannella; species Luedemannella flava. Next base: position 10,191 of record NZ_BAAALT010000126.1, on the reverse strand, counting down.
CATCCAGCCGACGACGAGGATGATGCCGAGGTACTCCAGCAGGAGGGCGACGCCGATGGGCAGGTAGCGCACCGCGTTGAAGAAGCCGACCTGGGCGCCGGCGACCGCGAGCAGCCCGAACCCGGCGAGCGCGCCGATGTTGCGGCGCAGCAGGTGCCACCGGCCGCGCAGCGCGAACGCCGCCGGGATCGCGAGCAGCAGGCCGGCCGTGCTGACCCGCATCGCCACGGCCGCCTCGGCGGACCAGCCGCTGCCGATCAGCGACCGGGCGAAGATGCCCGACGTGCCGAAGGTGGCGGCCGACAGCAGTGCCAGGGCCAGGCCGATGCCGGCGGAGCGGTCGGTGCGCACGGTGTTCTCCCGGTCGTCATGAGCAAACGTGGTTTATGGTAATGACAGTAGGTCGGCCCCGTGACAGGAGTCAAGTTGCTTTTTGCCCATGACACCGAGGTTGCCCTCGCCACGGCCGCGTCGCTGGTCAACACGGCCGGCGAGGAGGAGGGTCTGCCCGAGCCGGCGACCCTGGACGCGTTCCTGACCGAGCGGAGCTGGACGGGCCGCCGCGAGGGCACCCGGGCGGAACTCGAGTCCATCTGGGCACTGCGGCCCCGGCTGCGCCGGCTCTGGTACGCCGACGAGGACGAGGTCGTCGCGACCGTCAACGCGCTGCTGCGCGAGAACCACGCGCTGCCCCAGCCCGTCCGGCACGACGAGTGGCCCTACCACCTGCACGCCACGCCCCCGGACGCGCCGCTGGCCGCGCGGATGGCGGTGGAGGCCGCGATGGCGTTCGTCGACGTCGTCCGCACCGGGGAGCTCGGCCGGCTGCGCGTCTGCGAGTACCCGGACTGCGACAACGTCCTGGTCGACCTGTCGAAGAACCGGTCCCGCCGGTTCTGCGAGGCCGGCTGCGGCAACCGCGCCGCGGTCAACGCCTACCGCGCCCGTCGCGCCGCCGCCGACCGCTGACCGTGACGTGCGCAGGTCACCGCTAGGCGTAGTGGTGGCGTTGCCAGGGGTCGCTGCCGTTGTGGTAGATGCCGTCCACGGAGCCGTCGAGCATGGTCCAGAGGACCTCCATGTGGTTGGGGCTGTGGCTCACGGACGTGATGGCGCTGGTGGGCGACGCCACGCCGGCCTCGGTGTAGTGGTGGCGTTGCCACGGGTCGCTGCCGTTGTGGTAGGCGCCCTCGATGGACCCGCTGGGTCCGACCCAGAAGACCTCCATGTGGTTGGGGCTGTGGCTCACGGAGGTGATGGCGCTCGTGGGCGAGGCCGAGCCGGGGTCGGCGTAGCGGTGTTGCTGCCAGGGGTCGCTGCCGTTGTGGTAGATGCCATCGACGGCGCCGTCGGCCTTGACCCAGAAGACTTCCATGTGGTTCGGGCTGTGGCTGACCNCCGCCACGGTTCGCTGCCGTTGTGGTACATGCCGTCCACGGCACCGTCCGGTGCGATCCACAGCACCTCCATGTGGTTGGGACTGTGGCTCACGGACGTGATGGCGCTGGTGGGTGACGCGGAGCCGGGTCCGGCGTAATGGTGTTGCCGCCAGGGGTCGCTGCCGTTGTGGTAGATGCCGTCCACCGAGCCGTCGGCCTTGATCCAGAGTACTTCCATGTGGTTGGGGCTGTGGCTCACGGAGGTGATGGCGCTCGTGGGCGAGGCCGAGCCGGGGTCGGCGTAGCGGTGTTGCTGCCAGGGGTCGCTGCCGTTGTGGTAGATGCCGTTGACGGATCCGTTCGGTCCGATCCACAGCACCTCCATGTGGTTGGGGCTGTGGCTGACCGAGGTGATCGCGCTTGTCGGCGACGCGGAGCCGTCGTCGGCGTAGTGGTGGCGTTGCCAGGGGTCGCTCCCGTTGTGGTAGGTGCCCTCCACCGACCCGTTCGGTCCGATCCACAGCACCTCCATGTGGTTGGGGCCGTGGCTGACCGAGGTGATTCTCGCCGGCGCCGTCACGCTGGCCCGCGCGTGGGCGACCTGCGCGGGCAGGCCGGCGACCAGGACCAACCCGGTTGCCAGCGGGCCGTACGTGTTCGTGATGGTTCTCCAGGCCATGGTGGGTCTCCCCGTCGCCGAAGATGGCTGCGTCGCCGCATATATACATTGTTTAGCACCATTTGCGGCATTTAATGCTTACTTTGGGTTGCTGGGCACCTACGGAGGTGGTAGGCAGGGCATAGAGCTGAGCCGATTCCTGGGGGCGACATGGTGCGCACGATCCCGGTCCGGACCATCGCGGCAGCGGTGCTCACCATGGCGCTGGCCGGCGCCGATCCAGCGGCGGCGGCGAGTCCGCCCACCGGGCCGACGGCAGTCGGGTACGGCGGGGCGGTGGCGACCGTGGACGCCGAGGCGACCCGGGTGGGCCTGCAGGTGCTGCGCGACGGCGGCAACGCCGTCGACGCGGCGATCGCGGCGGCGGCCACCCTCGGGGTGACGGAGCCGTTCTCCGCCGGCATCGGTGGCGGCGGGTTCCTCGTCTACTACGACGCGCGCACCGGGCGGGTGCACACCATCGACGGCCGGGAGTCTGCGCCCGCCTCCATGACCGCGACGTCCTTCATCAACCCGGCCACGGGCGCGCCCTACGCGTTCGGAGAGGCGCGGGTCAGCGGCCTGTCGGTCGGCGTGCCCGGCACGCCGGCCACCTGGGAGCGGGCGCTGCGCGACTTCGGCACCATGCCACTGCGGGCCGCGCTGCGGCCCGCAGCGCGCGTCGCCGAGCGCGGGTTCGCCGTGGACGCGACGTTCCGGGCGCAGATCGCCGACAACGCGGCGGCGTTCGGGCAGTTCTCGTCCACCAGCGCCCTGTTCCTGCCGGACGGCGCGCCGCCGGCCGTGGGCAGCACGTTCCGCAACCCCGACCTGGCCCGCACCTACGACCTCATCGGCCGGCACGGGACCGGTGCGTTCTACCGGGGGCAGATCGCCCGCGACATCGTCGCCACCGTGACCGGTCCGCCGGTCGCGGACACCCCGGTCGGCACGTGGGCGTACCCGATCCGGCCGGCGGAGCTGACCCTCGCCGACCTCGCGGGCTACGCGGTGCGGCGGCCGGCGCCGACCCGGGTCGACTACCGGAGCTACCAGGTGTACGGCATGGCCACGCCGTCCAGCGGCGGGCAGGCCGTGGGGGAGGCGCTCAACATCCTGGAGCGCTCCGACCTGGCCGGGCTGCCCCGGGAACAGGCGCTGCACCGCTACCTCGAGGCGAGCGCGCTCGCCTTCGCCGACCGCAACCGGTACGTCGGCGACGCGACCCCGCGCCCGTTGCTCAATGAGCTGCTCAGTGACGGGTTCGCCGGCGAGCGCGCCTGCCTGGTCGACCCCGCGAAGGCGGCCGCCAAACCGGTGGCCCCGGGCATCCCGGACGGCGCCTACGGCGGCTGCCCGACGGCGCCGGCCGGCGCGCCCGACCTGGCGGGGCAGTCCACGACCAACCTCACCGTGGCCGACCGGTGGGGCAACGTCGTCGGGTACACCCTGACGATCGAGCAGATCGGCGGCAACGGCATGGTCGTGCCCGGTCGGGGCTTCCTGCTCAACAACGAACTGACCGACTTCAACTTCGCCCCCACGCAGGGCAGCGCCGCCGACCCGAACCTGCCCGCCGCAGGCAAGCGGCCGCGCAGCTCGATGGCCCCGACGATCGTGACCCGCCACGGCCGGCCCGTCCTCGCCGTCGGCACCCCCGGCGGCCCGACCATCATCACGACGGTGCTGCAGGTTCTCGTCAACCGCCTCGACCTCGGGATGAGCCTGCCGGAGGCGATCGCCGCGCCGCGCGCCACGCAACGCAACACGGCTACCGTCCCCGCCGAACCGGGCTTCGACCGGGCCGCCCTGGAGGCCCTCGGGCACGTGTTCACCACGATGGCCGAGATCGGCGCGGCCACGGGCGTCGAGCTGCTGCCCGACGGCCGCGTCGTGGCGGTGGCCGAACCGGTCCGACGGGGCGGCGGCACGGCCGGCGTGGTGCGCCCCGCCGGGCTGCCGTAGCACGGTCGGCCCCGCCCACCCGCCGGTAAGCTTGGCCGACGGGGAGGCCTGGTGACGATTTCGGACTTGCAGGACGCGACCGGCGATATCGCTGCCGAGCAGGCGTACGTGACCTCGCTGTACGCGCGCCTCGACGGGCTGCGGGCCGTGACGGGCGAACGGCTGGCCGAGGTGCTGCGCGGCAGCGGTGCGGGCGGCACGCAGCAGGCCCGCAGCGAGCGCGACGCGGCGTACACCGTCTACAGCGACCGGCTGGCGGCGCTCAACGCCGCCGAACAGGGTCTGTGCTTCGGCCGGCTCGACCTCGTCGACGGCGGCCGGCGTTACATCGGCCGCATCGGCCTGTCCGCCGACGCGGACGAGCTCGACGACGACGCCGAACCGCCGCTCATGGATTGGCGGGCGCCCGCCGCCCGGCCGTTCTACCTGGCCACCGCCGCCGCGCCCGAGGGCGTGCGGCGCCGACGGCACATCCGCACCGCCGACCGTCGGGTCACCGGCCTCGACGACGAGGTGCTCGACCTCGCGGCCGTCGACCCGGACGCGCACACCGACCTCACCGGCGAGGCCGTGCTCCTCGCGGCGCTGGGCGCGAGCCGCACCGGGCGGATGCGCGACATCGTCACCACGATCCAGGCCGAGCAGGACCGGGTCATCCGGTCGTCCGCGGCGGGCGTGCTCGTCGTGCAGGGCGGGCCGGGCACCGGCAAGACGGCCGTGGCACTGCACCGCGCGGCGTACCTGCTCTACACCCACCGCGAGCAGCTGTCGCAGCGCGGCGTGCTCATCGTCGGGCCCAACACCACGTTCCTGCGCTACGTCGGCCATGTGCTGCCGTCGCTCGGCGAGACCGGCGCGCTGCTGGCCACGATCGGCGAGCTCTACCCGGGAGTACCCGCCACGCGGGCGGAGCCCGCCGCCACCGCGGGCCTGAAGGGCCGCGCGGACATGGCCGACGTCGTGGCCGCGGCCGTCGCCGACCGGCAGTGGGTCCCCGAGGAGGCGCTCGACGTGGTGCTGGCCACCGGCGACGAGCTGACCCTGGACCGCGCGACCTGCCTGGCGATCCGCGAGCGGGCGCGACGCAACCCGCTGCCCCACAACGAGGTCCGCCCGATCGTCGCGCGCCTGGTCGTGGACGCCCTCGCCGACCAGGTGGCCGAGCGCATCGGCGCGGACGTGCTGAGCACGGAGGAGATGATCGGTTCGTCGGCGGTCGCGGACATCCTGGCACAGCTGGGGGAGGACGTCGACCCGGTGGTCGACGGCAACCTGCTCGACGAGGGCGACCGGGAGGAGATCCGCCGCGAGCTGCGCGACGATCCGGGGGTGCGGGAGGCGCTGGACCGTCTCTGGCCCCGGCTGACGCCCCGCCGCCTGCTGTCGGACCTGTACGCGAGCGAGGAGCGGCTGGCCGCCGCCGCGCCGCACCTGAGCGACGCCGAGCGCGCCCTGCTGCACCGCGAGCCGGACAACACCTGGTCGCCGGCCGACGTGCCGCTGCTCGACGAGGCCGCCGAACTGCTGGGCGAGGACGACCGGGCGGTGCGGATGCGTCTCGCGCTGGCCGAGCGGGAGGAGCGTGAGCGGGTCGAGTTCGCCGAGGGTGCGCTCGAGGTCGCCCTCGGCTCGCGGTCGATCGACCTTGAGGACGAGGAGGACCCCGAGGTCCTCATGGCGCACGACCTGCTCGACGCGAGCCGGCTGGCCGAACGGCACGTGGAGGGCGAGGGCCTCACCGTCGCCCAACGGGCCGCCCGGGACCGCCGCTGGGCGTTCGGGCACGTGATCGTCGACGAGGCGCAGGAGCTGTCGCCGATGGCCTGGCGGCTGCTCATGCGCCGCTGCCCCAGCCGGTCGATGACGCTCGTCGGTGACGTGGCGCAGACCGGGGCGCTGGCCGGCAGTTCGTCGTGGGAGCGCACCCTCGCCCCGTTCGTGGCGGCGCGGTGGCGGCTCGCGGAGCTGACCGTCAACTACCGCACCCCGGCCGAGGTCATGGCCGTCGCCGCGGACGTGCTGGCCGCGCTGGACCCGCCCGGCGAGCCACCGCGCTCGGTGCGCGACACCGACGGTGAGCCGTGGTCGCTGCGGCTCGACGCGGAGGACCTGGCGGCCGCCGTGCCCGGCCTCGCCGCGCGGGAGTCCGACGCCGTCCCGGACGGGCGGGTGGGTGTCCTCGTCCCGGCCGCCCGGCGGGCCGAGTTCGGCGGCGTCGACACCGACCTGGAGAGCCAGGTGGTCGTGCTCACCGTCGAGGAGGCCAAGGGCCTGGAGTTCGACTCCGTGCTGGTGGTCGCGCCCGACGAGATCGTGGCGGAGTCGCCGCGCGGGCTCAACGACCTCTACGTGGCGCTGACCCGCACCACCCGCCGCCTCGGCGTCGTGCACAGCGGCGAGCTGTCCGAGCCGCTGCGCCGGCTGGTGCCCCTGACGTCCTCGTCACACCAGGCGCCCGCGCTGGCCGGCGCGGTCGCCGGCGCCGGCACAATGGCCCGGTGACCCCACCACAGCCCGCCGCGGTCCTGTTCGACATGGACGGCACCCTCGTCGACAGCGAGCGCATCTGGTCCATCGCCCTGGGCGAGCTGGCCCGCGAGTACGGCGGGGAGCTGTCCGACGCCGTCCGCCTCGCCATGATCGGCACCAGTTCGGTCGAGACCATGCGGCTGCTGCACGAGGACCTCGGCCAGCCGTGGCGGGACCCGGCGGACGGCTCGCGCTGGATCGCCGCCCGCATGGTCGACCTGCTCGCCACGGAGCTGACCTGGCTGCCCGGCGCGCGCGAGCTGCTCGCCGAGGTGCGCGCGGCGGGCATCCCGACGGCGCTGGTGACCTCGACCGGCCGACGACTCGTCGACGTGGCCATGCGCACGATCGGCGCGACCAACTTCGACGTCGTGGTGACCGCCGACGACGTGACGGTCCGCAAGCCGGACCCGATGCCGTACCTGACGGCCGCCGCCGCGCTCGGCGTCGACCCGGCCGACTGTGTGGCGATCGAGGACTCCCGGGCCGGGGTCGCCTCAGCCCTGGCGGCCGGATGCGTGGTGATCGCCGTGCCCCAGGAGGTCCCGGTGACGGTCGTCGCGGAGCGCCTGCACCTGCGCGACGGGCTCCTCGGCGTCGACCTGGCGGCCCTGCGCGACCTGGTCGAGGGCGCGGCGGTTCACTCGTAGGCGATGGCGCGCAGGACGTCGAGGCGCGCCGCCCGGACCGCCGGCAGGATCGCCGCGACCACCCCGGCGACGACGGCGAGGAACAGGATCGCCACCAGGTAGCCCCACGGCAGGGTCAGCGACAGGAACCCGGAGCTGTCGAGGGCCATCACGATGGCGACGCCCAGCGCGACCCCCACGACGATGCCGAGCAGCGCGCCGAAGACCGAGATGAGCACCGACTCGACGCCGATCATGTGGGCCAGCTGCCCACGGCTCATGCCCACGGCCCGGATCAGGCCGATCTCGCGGGTGCGCTCGTAGATCGACAGCAGCAGGGTGTTGATCACCCCGAGGACGGCCACGACGATGGTCAGGCCGAGCAGCACGTTGAGGATGGCCAGCACCACGTCGAGGAACTGCGCGGCCTGGTCCACCAGCGACGACGTGTCCGAGACGGTGACCAGCGGGTTGTCGGCGAACAGGGCCTCCAGCTCGGTCTTCACGATCGGCACGACGGCGTCGTCGGCCACCCGTACGTAGCCCTGCTGGGCCAGGCGGGTCCCGAAGCCGGCCGCGTCGTCCGTACTGATCAGCGGGCCGGAGATGAGGCTGCTGGTCTCGTATACGCCGACCAGCCGCTCCGGCATCGGGCCGCCCCGCGCCGTCACCATCGTCTGCACCGAGCCGACGCCGAGGTTGTCCCGCTTCGCCGTGTCCGCGTCGACGACGTACTCCCCGGAGCGCAGGGTCCGCAACTCGCCGGAGGCGGTCCGCAGCGAGAAGATGACCCGGGCCGCGCCGACGTCGGTGGCCCCGACGACCGTGTCCCTCCCGCCGAAGACGACGGTGTCCAGCTGGAGGGCCGCGACGTCGGTGACCTCGGGGATGGCCGCCATTGCCCGCGCCCTGGCCGGGGCGAAGCCGCCCTGCCCGGTCGTGAGGTCGCCCGCGACCAGCAGCTGGGCGGTCAGGTCCGAGCGGAACGCGTCCGTGATGCCCGCCTTGGCGGAACTGGCGAACACCCCGGCGCCGGTGGCCAGTGCGACGCCGATCATCAGCGCCGCGGCGGTGACGGCCGTCCGGCGCGGGTTGCGGCCGGTGTTACGGGTGCCGAGCTTGCCGGGCGTGCTGAACGAGACGAGCTGACCCAGGGTCGAGGTCACCGGACGGCTGATCGCCGGGGCGAGCATCGCCACCCCGAGGAACGTGAGCAGGGTCCCGCCGCCGAGCAGGACCACGTTGTTGCCGTCGACGACGCCGGTCAGGCGCAGCGCGAGCAGCGTGACCCCGGCCGCCAGGACCACCATGCCGGCGAGCGTGAGCCGGCCCAACGGGCGGTCCGGGCCCGCCGACTCGCGCATCGCGGCCACGGGCGGCACCCGTCCCGCCCGCAGCGCCGGCACGACCGCCGCGAGCACGGTGACGCCCACCCCCACGCCGATCGTGGCGAGCACGACGTACGCCCGCAGCACCACCCCGTCCACCGGCAGGTCCGTGTTGGCCAGGCCCTCCAGCAGCACCGTCAGCAGGTAGCCGATGCCGGCGCCGAGCGCCAGGCCGATGATCGAGGCGCCCAGCCCGAGCAGCGCCGCCTCGGCGAGCACGCCGCGGTTGACCTGCCCCCGGCTGGCCCCGAAGGCCCGGTAGATGGCCAGCTCCCGGGTGCGCTGGGCGACCAGCATGGCGAACGTGTTGAAGATCAGGAACATGCCCGTGAACAGGCCGATGAACGCGAACACGGCCAGGCCGTTGCGCAGGACGCCGATGAACCCCTGCACGGCGTCGGCCTGATCGCTCGCGACCTGCTCGGCGGTGCGCACCGTGTAGCCGTCGCCCAGCGTGGCGGCCAACCGGTCGCGCAGCTCGTCGGGGGTGACGCCCGGCTCGGCGGTCACGTCCACCTCGGTGAACCGGCCCGGCGCGTCGATCAGCACGCGCTGCGCGGTGGGCATCGTGAACGCGATGTTGGTCTCACCGCCGAGGCTGTCCCGATCGCCGCGGTACCCGAAAACCCCCACCACCGAGTACGCCTCCGGCAGGTCGCGGCCGGGGGTGAGCACCCTCGCCGTGTCGCCGACGCCCAGGCCCGACGCCTCGGCCAGGCTGGCGTTGAGCGCGACCTCGTTGGCCTGGTCCGGCGGCCTTCCCTCGCGCAGCACCACGAAGCCGCTGTCGTCGCCGACCCAGCCGCTGCCGTAGCGGGGCGGTCCGGTGCTCGGCACCACCTTGCCGGTGGACCCGACGACCAGGGCGCCGTCGACGAGCACCTGGCCGGTCGTCTGCGCCACGCCCGGCACGACCTCGATCGCGGCCACGGCGCCCGGCCCGACGAGCGCGGTCGGCGGGGCCGGCCCGAGCTGGCTCTCGGGTACCTCACTGACGGCCGTCACCTGGACGTCGAGGTCGGCGTCGACCGTCGAGAAGAGGTTCTCGAAGCCGCGGGCGATCGTGTCGCCGCCGACGAACGCGCCCGACATGAACATCGTGCCGAGCACGATGGCCAGGGCGGACAGCACCAGGCGCAGCTTGTGGGTCAGCAGGCCGCGCAGCATCGCCCGGAACACGGCGGCCTCACTCCTGCCCGGAGCCGGTGTCGGACGGCGCGGCGCGGCGCGAGTCGAGGTGGCGCATGGTGTCCAGGACCAGGTCGGCGGTGGGCTCCTCGACCTCCTCGATGATCTGCCCGTCCTCGAGGAAGACGACCCGGTCGGCGTAGGAGGCGGCGTTGGGGTCGTGGGTGACCATGATGATGGTCTGCCCGAACTTCTGGACGGACGTGCGCAGGAAGCGCAGCACCTCGGCGCCGGAGCGGGAGTCGAGGTTGCCGGTGGGTTCGTCGGCGAAGATCACTTCGGGACGGGCGACGAGGGCCCGCGCGCACGCGACGCGCTGCTGCTGGCCGCCGGACAGCTGGGAGGGCCGGTGGGCCAGGCGGTCGCGCAGGTCGACCGTCTCGATGACCGTGTCGAACCACTTGGGGTCGGGTTTGCGGCCGGCGATGTTCAGCGGCAGCAGGATGTTCTCCTCG
>NZ_BAAALT010000125.1:340-511 GCF_039528515.1 Luedemannella flava | reverse complement strand
CCGGGACGCCGAGGACCACGTCACTGCCGTTGCTGCCGGCCTGGTGGTCACCCTTGCCCTGGGCACCGTTCGTGGCGGTGCGGTGGCTGGAACGGTGGTAGTCGACCAGCGTGGTGACGTCGGGGTCGACGCGCAGGATCACACTGCCGCCGTCGCCGCCGTTGCCGCCGT
>NZ_BAAALT010000125.1:0-323 GCF_039528515.1 Luedemannella flava | reverse complement strand
CTTCTCGCGGTGCACCGAGGCGCACCCGTTCCCGCCGCGGCCCGCGGCGACATGCACCGTGACGCGGTCGACGAAACTGGGGATAGCCATCGGTGTTCTCTACTTCCTGGAGGAGCCAACTACTACTACTGAGACAGCAAAAGGGAGGGTACGCGGTATTCCGCGACCCCCCCTTGGGCCGNNNCGCGGTATTCCGCGACCCGCCCTTGTGCAGAGCTTCGTGAACCGGGTGGCGGTGTTACTCCGCCGGGGCCGGGACGATGTTGACGACGCGGCGACCGCGCCGGGTGCCGAACTCCACGTGGCCCTCGGCCAGCGCGAAC
>NZ_BAAALT010000124.1:0-18387 GCF_039528515.1 Luedemannella flava | reverse complement strand
CCCGCCCGTGCCGCCCGAGCCGCCGGACGTGGCACCACCGCCCCGCCGGGCACTCGGGACGCCTGCGGCCCCTCGGAGCAGACGAGCCCGCGCGGCCACGGGCCGCGCCGGAGCAGCGGCCGAGCAGCCGACTCCAGCCGCGGGCGGGCCGGACGGCACACCGGCGGGCACCCCCGGCGACACGCCGGTCGACGCCCCGGGTGGGACGCCGGTCGACGCCCAGGCCGCAATCCCCTTCGCACCGGTGGACGGTTCGGCCCCGACGGCGCCGCCCGGACCGGACAACATCACCGCCACGCCGCTGCCCGCCAGCCGGCACGTGGCCACCGGACACGAGCAGCGGACCGGCGCGGCGCGCGAGGCCACGCCGGACATCGACGACGAGCCGGATCCCGACTTCGAGCTGGCCCCCGTCTACCGGCCCGCGCGCGACACCAACCTGGGACTCGAGCTGCTCGGCGGGACGGTGGAAACGAGCGCTCCGTGGGGGTACTCCCCGCCTCGGCCGCGGCGGCACGGCGCGCAGGAGCGGCGCGGACCGGAAGAACCGCGGACGTCGCCGCGACTGCGGCGGCCGTGGCTGACGCTGCCCGCGTTGGTGCTGGTGGCGCTGGCCACCGCGTTCTTCGCGTGGGTGGCGGCGGAGCCGTTCTGGCTGGCCGTCGGGCACGGGCACCAGGGGACCGTGGCGGTCGAACGGGACGCGGGCGAGGGCCTGGCGCACAGCTGCCGGGGGCGGTTCGTCGCGGCGGACGAGGCGTTCGAGGTGGCCCGGGTGTCGATCACCGGGCTGCCCGACGCGCAGTGCGCGACCGGCACGAGCATCGCGGCGACGATGGTGTCGCCGCGCGGGCGGCAGGCCTACACCGCCGGGGACGAGGGTCTCACGCTGCGCTGGGGGCTCGGCTTCGCGCTGGTCGGCGTGTGCGCCCTGCTGACCATGTGGATCAGCGGCGCGACCCGGTTCGCCGGCCGGCGCCGGGCGGCGGCCGTGGGGCTGAGCCTCGGCGCGCCGCTGCTGCTCAGCGTGGGGATCGTGGCGGCGACGTTCTGACCACGAGGTCGTAGACCTCGCGCTTGGGCAGGCCGTGCCGGCGGGCGACCTCGGTGATCGCGTCCCGCCGCGACGTGCCGGCGTTCTCGAAGTCGGTCACCTCCGCGACGAGGCGCGCATCGTCCGGTCGGCTCCGCGACGCCGGCTCCGCGCCGCCCACGACCAGGGTGATCTCGCCCCGGACCTGCTCGTCGGTCGCCCAGCGGGCCAGCTCCCCCAGCGTGCCCCGGCGCACCTCCTCGTAGGTCTTGGTGAGTTCGCGGCAGACAGCGGCCGGGCGTTCGGGGGAGAAATTATCCGCCAGTACGTCCAGAACCTCCGCCAATCGGTGGGGCGCCTCGAAGAAGACGAGGGTCCGCTCCTCCGTCGCCAGCGCCGCCACCCGCGCCCGGCGCTCGCCCGCCTTGCGCGGCAGGAAGCCCTCGAAGCAGAACCGGTCGCACGGCAGGCCCGACAGCGCGAGGGCGGTGGTCACGGCGCTCGGCCCGGGCGCCACGGTGACCGGCACGCCGGCGGCCAGCGCGGCCCGGACGAGGCGGAACCCGGGGTCGGAGATGCTCGGCATGCCGCCGTCGGTGACGACGGCGACCTCGGCGCCGGCCTCGGCGGCCTCGATCAGCTCCGGCGTGCGGCGCTCCTCGTTGCCCTCGAAGTACGACACGACGCGGCCCCCGATCTCCACCTCAAGATCTTTCGCCAGCCGGTGCAGCCGCCGGGTGTCCTCCGCCGCCACGATGTCGGCGCCGGCCAGCGCCGCGCGCAGCCGGGCCGAGGCGTCGCCCACGTTGCCCAGGGGGGCGCCGACGAGTACGAGTCGCCCGGTTGTCATGCGCCCTCCTGGTCTGCCGGTCCCGCGCGGAGGCGACGGAACACCCGGTGGCAGCCTACGATCGCGGGGTGACGCAGGCCCTATCGACGCCCGAGGACACCACTGTCGCCGTCCGCACGCTGCGGGAGGTGCCCGAGATCGTGCGCCGGCGGCTCATGCCGCCCATGCCCGCCCGGTGGGTCGCCTGGACGGCCACGCTCTGGGTCACGGCGATCGCGGCCTTCGTCCGGGCGTTCCACTACGGCACGCCCGCCGAGATCATGTTCGACGAGACCTACTACGCCACCGAGGGCCAGGAGCTGCTCGATCACGGCGTCGAGTGGGAGCCGTCGACCAACACGGGCGCGTTCGTGGTGCACCCGCCGCTGGGCAAGTGGCTCATCGCGCTGGGCATCAAGCTGCTGGGCAACAACTCGCTCGGCTGGCGCCTGCCCACCATGATCCTCGGCACGGTCGCCGTGCTGATCCTCACCCGCACCGCGATCCGGATGTTCCGGTCGGTCGTGCTGGGCGCGGCGGCCGGCCTGCTCATGGCCTTCGACGGGTTCCAGCTGGTGCTCTCCCGCCTGGCCATCCTCGACATCTTCGTCCTGTTCTTCGTTCTCGCCGCGTTCGCCTGCCTCGTCGTCGACCGCGACAAACGCCGCGAACGCTGGCTGAGGGCCATGGAGAACGGGCTGGACCCGTCCCGCCCCGGCCGGGCCGGTCGGCCGAAGCTCACCTGGGGCGGCGTGCCGTGGTGGCGCCTCGGCGCCGCCGTGCTGTTCGGCCTCGGCTGCGGCGTGAAGTGGAGCGTCGCCTTCTACCTGCCCGTGTTCCTGCTGCTCATGGTGCTCTGGGAGGTCGGCGCCCGGCGCCACGCCGGGGTGCGCCGCCCGTGGCGGGACACGTTCCTCGACGAGATCGGCTGGGTCGCCCTCTTCTGCGGCATCATCGTCGCGACCTACCTGACCACCTGGACCGGCTGGTTCCTCACCGACACCGGCTGGAAGCGGCACTACCTCTCCGCCGAGCTGGGCCGCGACGAGGTGCCCGTCCTCGGGGCGCTGCAGAACCTCTTCTACTACCACCGCGACGCCCTGAACTTCCACGAAGGCCTGGTCAGCAAGCATCCGTACCAGTCCTGGCCGTGGCAGTGGCTGATCCTCGGCCGGCCCGTCGCGATCTACTACGGCAACAGCCCCACCTGCGGGGCGGCCGACTGCTCGTCGGTCATCACGCTGCTGGGCACGCCGGTGCTGTGGTGGTCGTTCATCCCCGCGCTGCTGGCCACGACGTGGCTGGGGATCAGCCGCCGCGACTGGCGGGCGCTGGCGATCATCCTCGGCGCCCTGGCCGGGATCGTGCCGTGGTTCTACTACCAGATCGCCGACTACCGGACGATGTTCTACTTCTACGCCGCGCCGGCCGAGCCGTTCCTGATCCTCGCGGTCGTCTTCGTGCTCGGGGCGCTGATCAACGCGCCCGGCGTGGGATTTTCAGGACGCACCCTCACGTTCGCCCAGTCCGACCGGCGGCTGTACGGGACGATCTTCGCGGCGGCGTTCCTCATCGCCGTGGCGCTGTGCTTCTGGTACTTCTATCCGATCTGGACCGCGCAGTCGATCCCGCACGACAGTTGGTGGCACCGCATGTGGCTGGGCAACCGCTGGGTGTGACCTCGGGGGAGACGTAGGCCCCGCACTGGCCATACCATCTCCGCGTGACCGCAGCCGTATTGACGCCCGTCGCCTCCAAGGTCTCCGACGTCCTCCGTCGGCGCCTCGCCCCCGCCATGCCGGCGCCGTGGGTGGCCTGGTCGGCGACGGCCTGGGTCACGGTGATCGCGGCGCTGACGCGGTTCTACCACTACGGCACGCCGCCGGGCATCCTGTTCGACGAGCTGTACTACGCCACCGAGGGCCAGGAGCTGCTCGACCACGCCGTCGAGTGGGAGCCGAACGGCAACTACGGCGCGTTCGTGGTGCACCCACCGCTGGGCAAGTGGCTCATCGCCCTGGGCATCCAGATCCTCGGCAACAACTCGCTGGGCTGGCGGCTGGCGCCGGTCATCTTCGGCACGCTCGCGGTCCTGATCCTGACCCGCACCGCGATCCGGCTGTTCCGCTCCGTGGTGCTCGGGGCGGCGGCGGGCCTGCTCATGGCGTTCGACGGGTTCGAGCTGGTCCTGTCCCGGATCGCGCTCCTCGACATCTTCGTCCTGTTCTTCGTGCTCGCCTCGTTCGCCTGCCTGGTCGTCGACCGCGACAAGCGTCGCGAACGCTGGCTGGCCGCCCTCGACAACGGGCTCGACGTGACGGCCGAGGGCCGGGCCGGGCGTCCCCCGGGCGGCTGGGCCGGCGTCCCCTGGTGGCGGCTCGCCAGCGCCGTCATGCTCGGCTGCGCGTGCGGCGTCAAGTGGAGCGGCATCTTCTACCTGCCGGTGTTCGTGCTGCTCATCCTCCTGTGGGAGGTGAGCCTGCGCCGCCTGGTCGGGAAGCGTCGCCCGTGGAAGGAGGCGTTCCTCGACGAGATCGGCTGGCTGGTCACCTACCCGGCGCTGCTCGTCGTGACCTACCTGGCGACGTGGAGCGGCTGGTTCTTCACCGACCACGGCTGGAAGCGGCACTACTTCCAGGGCGAGCTGGGCAAGACCGAGCTGCCGGTGATCGGGGCGCTGCAGAACCTCTGGCAGTACCACGTCGACATGCTCGACGCGTCCGAGAAGATGTCCTACCACCACCCGTTCCAGTCGTGGCCGTGGCAGTGGCTGATCCTGGGCCGGCCCGTCGCCATCTACTACGGCAGCGACCCCGGGTGCGGCCAGGACCCGTGCAGCGCCGTCATCAACCTGATCGGCACGCCGGTGCTGTGGTGGTCGTTCATCCCGGCGCTGCTGGCCATGACGTGGCTCGGCATCAGTCGCCGCGACTGGCGCCCGCTCGCCATCGGCCTGGGCGCCGCCGCCGGCATCCTGCCGTGGTTCTACTACATGGCCAACGGCTACCGGACCATGTTCTACTTCTACGCCGCGCCGTCCGAGCCCTTCCTCATCCTCGCGGTCGTCTTCGTCCTGGGGGCGCTGATCAACGCGCCCGGCGTGACGGCCTCAGACCGACATCTCACCGTCGGCCAGGCCGACCGTCGCCTGTACGGCACGGCCTTCGCCGCGGTGTACATCGTCGCCGTGGGCCTGTGCTTCTGGTACTTCTACTCGATCTGGACGGCCCAGTCGATCGTCTACGACGAGTGGTGGCATCACATGTGGCTGGGCAACCGCTGGGTGTGACGCTCGCCCCGGCGGTCCAGCTGGGCGATGAGGGTCAGGGTGCCGCCGTCGTACTCCCGGTGCAGGCGGCGCCCGATGCCGGACATGATCCGGATCATCGCGGCGTTGCCGGCGTGGACCATGGAGTGCACCTCGGTCAGCCCGGCCTCGGTGGCGACCGTGGCGAGGCGGCGCGCCAGCGTGGTGCCCAGCCGGCGGCCCTGCCATCCGTCCTCGACGAGGACGGCGAGCTCGGCGGCGTTGTCGGTCCACATCAGGTTGGCCATGGCGACCACCCGGCCCTCCGCGTCCTCGGCCACCAGCGAGTGCCCCGCGCCGGGGTGCAGCAGCTGGGCCAGGACGGTGTGTGACGGGCAGTTCGTGCCGGCCAGGTAGCGCCGCAGGCGCGAGGTCAGCGAGCAGCGGGCGTGCAGCGCCACCACGGCGTCCAGGTCGTCGGGCGTGGCACGGCGGATGGTCACCTCCGCGCCGTCGGCGAGCAGCATCCGCCACGACTCGGCGGCGACCTGCGGGGCCGCCGACAGCGCGGCGACCGCGACGTCGACGAGCGCGTGCGCCCGGGCCGACTCGGCGGGGGTGAACGGCGCCGCGGGTCGGCTGGCGAGGAACCCACCGCCGGTCGGGTCGTCGAGCCACAGCTGGGTGGCGTCGTCCGCCACGCCGCCGGGCTCCTCCGGGCGCCACGCGATCTGCGCGCCGCCGAGCAGCTCGGCCAGGGCCGTGGGCAGGTCGTCGGGGTTGCGCAGCAGCCGGGCCGCCAGCGCGAGGCTGCGGGTGGGCGGGTCGACGAGGGCGTGCGCGTCGGCGGGCTGGACCCGTGGCATCCGGGCGCCGCCGTCGGTCACGGCCGCGGCCAGGTCGCTCGCGGAGAGTACGGGCGAGGCCGCCACGAGCAGCTCGTCGACCGGCCCGTCCGGGGTCAGGTGGACCTGCACCGACAGGATGTTGACCGAGCGCCGGGCGAGGCTCGCCGCGAGGATGGCCAGGCGGCCGGGCACGTCGTCGACCGTGGCCCGGACGTGCCAGAGCCGGATGGTGCCGCGCGTGTGCGGCTCGTCGGCGGCCGCGGCCGTCGCGGCGTCGGTGGCCAGGTGCGGCGCGCCCAGCAGGCCGACCGGCGCGCCGGTCGGCGTCAGGGAGGCGAGCAGCAGGTCGGCCGTGGCCCGGTTGCCGGCGATCGGGATGTCCCAGAAGACCGCGAGCCGCATCAGCGCGCGGGTCGTGGTGTCGCCGGGGCGCAGCTCGAGCGGGTCGCTGAAGGCCACGACGCCGTCGATGACGCCGGCGGCGGCCAGGCCCGCCGTGGCGGTCGGGCCGACCGTGCCCGAGCGCAGGGTCTCGGTGACCATGCCGAGCTTCTCCTGCAGCAGCGCGCCCACGCCGGGCGGCGCGAGCAGCCGCAGGCCGGCGAGGCGCTGCCGGTGGGCGCTGGCCCAGGCGACGAGATCGGAGCGGCGGGGGCCTTCGGCGGTGAGCACCAGGGCCCGTACGCGGTCGGGCTGCTCGCCCGGGCCGAACCGCTGGGGCAGGTGGGCGAGGCGCGCGTCGCGCTCCGTCGCCGGGCCTGCTGTCGCCGGGTCTGCCGTGGCCGTCTCCGCCGTCGTGTCCGTCACCGCGCACCTCCGCTGACTGTGCCGTTTCCGCAGATCAGACTGCCTTACCGCCGTTACCGTTCTGTTGCACAACGGTGTCGGGAGGGGGCGGGGTACGAAAAGACCCGCGGGGTGGGCGGGCTGGCCTCCACCCACCCCGCGGGAGCCTGTGGGGTGACGCTTGTCTATCTCTTGGGGAACTGCCCGGTTCCCGCCCGACCCATGCGGGCCGGGCGGGAACCGTCTGTTTCAACCGCTGATCGTCAGGAACCGATCAGTGCGGCGTAGTCGGCCATCGCCATGGCGACGTCGGACTGCGCCCAGAAGCGGTGGAACGTGAAGGTCGGGGCGGCACCACCGTTGAGGTAGGCCTGGACCTTCGGCCAATCCGGGTCGTTCTTGTAGAAGGAGCGGATGTCCAGGAAGGACTTCCCGGGGGCGATCACGTCGCCGTTGGGCATCTTGCCGTTGTAGCCCGACGGGATGTAAAGGCCGGTCTGGTTGCTCGACGTCCAGATGTCGTCGAACCGCTTGTAGTCCTCCCGGGTCTCCGGGATGGCCGCGCCCTTGTCATCCGAGTGTGCCCAGATGGCGTCGAGCAGAGCCTTGGCCTTGGCCTTCGCGGCGGCGTTGTTCGCCTTGGCACCGTAGAAGGTCAGCGTCCGCGCGAGCGAGGCCGCCACACCGATGTCGGTGCCGGAGTTGACGATGGTCACGTGCAGACCGGCGTTGTTCACCGACGTCGTGCCCGACGTCCAGTTGCCACCCGGCTGGCCGTCCCAGTCCAGCGTCGACGGGACCGAGAAGGTCGAGCCCGACGCCGTGGTGTTCGCGATCGCCCAGGCGGCCCACTTGTCGAGGAGGGCCTTGGCCTTCGCGTCACCGGTGACGTAGTAGTACTCCGCCACGCGCTGCATGGACCACGCCTGGAAACCCATCCAGGTGTTGGAGCCGGGGTCGGCGTAGACCGGGTTCTCCTCGTAGAACAGACCGTAGAAGGACGCCGTGCCCGACGGCGGAGCGGAGTAGTCCCCACCCCAGCTGTTGGTCGCGCCACCCGCGATGGCACCCTCGGCCGACTGCAGCCAGGTGTAGAACTCGATCTGACGCGTCAGGCTGGTCGCCCAGTCCCCGGCCGCGGTCGACGACCTCGGCTTGAGGGCGGCGTCGTTCGCCAGCACGTACGCGGCCATCGGGTTCTGGTAACCCATGTGGTTGTGGCTGGAACCGATGCGCCACGACCAGTCGTTCGAGGCGCCGCCGCCCCACGCGACGTACCAGTTGAGCAGGTAGTTCGCCGAGTCCTTGCCCGTACCGGCGGCGCAGGACTTCGAGGTGCAACCCGGCCTCTTGAAGTACTTGTCGTACATCGCGTAGCGCAGGTAGTCACCCATCTTGGCGGCCTTGGCGATGGTGCTGGAGACGGCCGAGCTGTTGCCCTGCTCGGCGGCCCAGGTCTTGGCCCAGTAGGCCGCCTGGACAGCACGCGCGTCGGCATCCGGAGCGGTGCTGTAGCGCCACTGCTTGGCCGGCGTGCCCGAGATGAAGATGGGCAGGTAACCGGCGTTGGGCTGGCCGTAGGTGAAGTCGTCGCACGACGGGTGCGCGACGGTCTCCCACGCCGACTCCTGCGGACCACGCTGGAAGGTGTTGATGTACGACACCTTGCTGCCGCAGCCGCTGAAGCCGTAGACGTTGTCCACGTCCAGGATCCAGTGCATCTGGTAGATGTCGGAGTTGCCGTAGGTGCTGACCAGCTCGTTGTAGAGCGGGTCGGCGCCGACCTTGACCGACGTGTCGAGCAGACCGCCCTGCTGCGGGTAGAGGCTCGGCTGGTTGGCCTCGCCGGCGTAGTCAGCCGGGTCGGCGGGGTTGTAGTTGTTCGTGGTCTGCTTGGCGTGCGCCGGGATGATGTAGTTCTCCATCACGGCCCAGGCCTGGTTGAACTTCGTCCAGTCCTTGGTCACCTTGCCGTAGTAGGCCTCGAGCCACAGGTAGTAGCTGAACGCCTCCGACGTGGTCTCGTGACCGTGGTCCGGCGCCTCGACGACCAGCGTCTCGATCGAGTGGTACGGCACGCCCTCGGGCGAGAAGTACCCGTTCGCCGGGGCCTTGATCTTGTTGTAGTGGTCGAGGAACCGCTGGGTGTACGTGTCGACCTGGGTACCGTCGTCGTCCGCCTCGGTGGCCGAGACCACCACGGCGGTGAAGCCGCTGGCGACCACCGTGAAGTTCGCGGTGCCGTTGGTGGCGTCCGAGTCGGCGGCGGCCGCGACGGTGACCGTCTGCGGGGTGGCCCAGTTCGACGTGGTGAAGGTCAGCGTGGACGGGCTCGCGGTCAGGTCGGCGTCGCCGCCGGAGACCTTGGCGACCGACACCGAGGTGCTGGCCGACGGAGCGGCCGACAGCGCGACCGTGAAGGTCTCGCTGCTGCCCTCATCGACGGTGAGCGTGGTCGGCGTGACCGTCAGGGTCGGCGTCGTGGCGGTGTCCACGAAGACGGGGACGTTCGGCACGATCGGGCTGACCAGGCCGAGGTTGTCGTACGCCTTCGCCTGCAGCTGGTAGGCCGCGGTCTGGGCCGGGACACCGGTCCAGGTGTACGAGTACGGCGACGAGGTGTCGGTGCCGAGCAGCAGGCCGTCGTGGTAGAACTCGACCTTGCTGATCGAACCGTCCGCGTCAGCGGCGTTGGCGTTGATCGTGATGCTCGCCGGCGCGGTGTAGCGCTGGTTGGCGCTCGGCGCGGAGATGCTCACGGTCGGCGCCTGGTTCGCCGCGCTGGTGGGAACCGAGCTNGTCGGCGGCCGCGAGGTCGGCACGGAGCTTGTCGGCGGCCGCGAGGTCGGCACGGAGCTTGTCGGCGGCCGCGAGGTCGGCACGGAGCTCGTCGGCGGCCGGCTGGTGGGGACGCTGCTCGTCGGCGTGGTGTTGTTGCACGGCACGCCGTTGACCGCGAAGTTGCTCGGGTCGGCGTTGGTGCCCGTGTAGGAACCGTTGAAGCCGACGTCGGCGACGGTGGCGCCGTTGGCGATCGAGCCGTTCCACGAGGCGTTCCTGACGGTCACCGTCCTGCCGGACTGGGTGAAGGTGCCGTTCCAGCCCTGGGTCACGACCTGGTTGCCGGCGAAGTCGAACGTGAGGGTCCAGCTCGACCACGCGTCGCCCAGGTTCTTGACGTTCAGGCTGCCGGTGAAGCCCGTGGGCCATTCGCTGCGCTTGGTATAGGTAACCTGGCAGGCGGTGGCCGCGGAGGCCGGCGACGCCGCCAGGACAGTGAGGCCCGTTGCGGCGAGGGCGCTGGTAGCCGCGATGGCGACTACCTGCTTCCTCCGCAGCCGGGGAAACCTCAGCTTCGGACTCATTACGACTGATCTCCTTGAGCCAAGGCCGAGTCGCGGGTACGACTCAGCGAGGCGCCGTGGAGGCCACAGTGGACCTTCCGACGTACGCCCATGGGGATCAGCCCGGCCCGGACCGCGGGCTAAAAAAGCGGGACGGCCACCGCGCGGGGTGGCAAACGTCGAACCGGTGTGATGGCGACCGGGTGCCCTCGACGTCACTGTGTGTCACAAGGCTCTTTGCGCGAGTGCAGTGATTCTGGCATGGGAACGCTCCCAAAACAAGGGCCAGGCATTTGTGCAGGTCGCTTTCAACGCTAGTTTCAGTCCTGTTTCACATATCCGCACTACACGTTGCGTCGACGTTGCCAAGCGGTGCCGCGATCTTGACGCGGGTCTTTCCCAAACGCCGCCAGGCCACTAAAGTCCAGAACCAACCGTCGATGGGAGCGCTTCCATCGATGGCCACCCAGACAACACAGCACCACACATACACAGGCAGACCAGCGACCGGTGACGGGTCAGCCCGGACACCGACACCGGTCGTTCCACCCGACGTGGCGTGGAGAGGAGGTGGTAGCCGAACCACCACATGGCCCCGGCTCCCGCGCAACGCGTATCACCAGGGGCTTCAACCAAACGGTGATATGCGCACAGAACACCCCGTGGGGACGGGGATGCCCTCCCCGTCCCCACGGTACCGCCCCGTCCCCCGATGGCGGCATCCCTCGGCCGGTCAGGACCGTCACATCCGCCCGGCGCGAAACTCTCCCAAAATCCCCTTGTTTCTCGGGCAGTGTCGCCTGCGTGCGCGCGCCCGTGTGGATAGCGCGCATCAGGAGAATCGTCATGAGATCCCTCAATCCCTTCCGGCAAAACCGGAGGGCGCGAGCTGCCGCGACGGCTGTCGCGGTCGCCGCGGCCGCGGTCCTGACGCCGGTGATCGGGCGTCTGGCCACCGCCGACGCGGCCATCTCGGCCAACTACGCGGACGCCCTGAGCAAGGCCGTCTGGTTCTACGACGCCCAGCGCCTGGGCAAGCTGCCCGCCACCAACCGGGTGAGCTGGCGCGGCGACAGCTTCCTGTCCGACGGCGCGGACGCCGGCATCGACCTCACCGGCGGCTTCGCGGACGCCGGCGACACCATCAAGGCGACCTTCCCCCTCGCCCACACACTCACCACTCTCGCGTGGTCCTACGTGGACAACTCGGCCGGCTACAGCGCCGCCGGGCAGAGCAGCTACCTGCTGTCCAACCTGCGCTGGGGCATGGACTGGATGATCAAGGCGCACCCGTCGGCGAACAGGCTCGTCGTCGAGGTCGGCGACCCGCAGGCGGACCACAAGCTGTGGGCCGCGGCCGAGCTGCAGACGTACCCGCGCAAGACGTACTTCATCGACAGCTCCTGCGGCGGCTCCGAGGTCGCGGCCTCCAGCGCGGCGGCGTTCGCGTCCGCGTCGCTGGCGTTCAAGGCGTCCGACCCGACGTACTCCGCCACCCTGCTCACGCATGCCAAGCAGCTCTACACCTTCGCCGACACCGTGCGCGGGAAGTACACCACCTGCGTGCCCGAGATGGCGGCGTTCTACGACTCGTGGAGCGGCTACTACGACGAGCTGACCTGGGGCGCGCTCTGGCTCTACCAGGCCACCGGCGACTCGACGTACCTGACGAAGGCCAAGTCGCTCTACCCGAGCCTGCCCAAGACCGGCCAGTCCTCTAGCGACGCGATCGCGTACACGGGCACCTACGACTGGGACGACAAGACCCAGGCCAGCATCTTCATGCTGGCGAAGCTCACCAAGGAGCAGACGTACATCGACGCGGCCACCCGCTGGGCCGACTGGCTCACGGGCCCGAACGGGTACAACGGCGCCAAGGCGACCTACTCCCCCGGCGGCCAGGTGTTCCACGGCCCGTGGGGCTCGAACCGGTACGCCACGAGCTCGGCAATGCTCGCACTCGCCTTTGTCGACTCGGGCATCCTCGACGCGACCCGCAACACCCGGATGCACGACTTCGCGGTCCGCCAGGTCAACTACGTCCTCGGCGACAACCCGATCTCGACGTCGTACCTCATCGGCTACGGCAGCAGGTACATCCAGATGCCGCACCACCGCTCGGCCCACGGACCCTGGGGCAACAACCCGGACCAGGACCCGGTGAACAACCGGCACATCATCTACGGCGCCCTGGTCGGCGGCCCGACGTCCGCCAACGACGAGTACGGCACGGAGAAGCGCGGCGAGTTCCAGAAGTCCGAGGTCGCCATCGACTACAACGCCGGCGTCACCGGCGCCCTGGCGCGCCTGGCCAAGGAGTACGGCGGAACGCCGTCCGCCATCCCGACGGAGACGCCCGACGGCCCGGAGATGTACGTCCTCGCCTCGCTCAACCAGGCGGGCACCGGCACGGGCACCAGCTTCTTCGAGATCAAGGCGCTGCTGCAGAACAAGTCGGCGTGGCCGGCCCGGGCACTCAAGAACGGCTCGTACCGGTACTACTTCACGCTGGACGCCGGCTACTCGGCAAGCCAGCTGAGCGTGGTGTCCAACTACACGCAGTGCCCCACGCCGCCGACGATCAGCCAGTACTCCGGCAACATCTACTACGTGACGATCAACTGCACCGGCGTGACCATCGCGCCGACCGGGCAGCCGGACTTCACGAAGGAGGCCCAGTTCCGGGTCACCTTCCCCGGCCCGCACGACCACACCAAGGACTGGTCGTGGTCCGGGGTGAGCGCCACGCAGACGTCGCCGACGCTGGCCAGCAACATCCAGGTGTTCGACGGCACCACCGCCATCTACGGCAACGCGCCCGGCACGGCGCCGACCAGCGCGGCGCCGACCTCGGTCGCGCCGACGTCGGTGGCGCCGACCTCCACCCGGCCGACCAGCGCGGCGCCCACCTCGGTGGTCCCGACGTCCGTCGTGCCGACCTCGGTGGTTCCGACCTCGGTCGTCCCGACGTCGGTCGTCCCGACGTCGACCCGGCCCACCACGGCGGTCCCGACCACCGCGGGTCCGACCACCGGCACCCCGGCCACCTGCAAGGTGACGTACACGATGAATGACTGGGGTTCCGGCTTCACCGGCGCCGTCACCATCGCCAACACCGGCACGGCCACCATCAACGGTTGGACGCTGAAGTTCTCCTTCGCGGGCAACCAGCGGGTGACCCAGGGTTGGTCCGCGACGTGGTCGCAGAGCGGCACGGCCGTCACCGCGACGAACCTGTCGTGGAACGGAACGCTCGCGCCCGCCGCATCGACAAGCATCGGTTTCAACGGAAGTTACAGCGGAACCAACGCGAAACCGACCGCTTTCACGCTCAACGGCTCGGCCTGTTCGCTGGGCTGAACTGCCCGTCCCTCGGCGGGGGTACGGTTCCACCCCGTGCCCCCGCCAGACCATCACGCCACAAACGGACGCCCCACCGGCACAATGTTCTAAACGTGGGAGCGCTCCCAAAGATCAGGTAGGAGGCACCAGCATGGACGCGAGCGATCCGCCCGCACACCGATCGGCAACGGACGTGGACACCCCCCTCGGGCTGGCCTTTCCCGACGGCTTCGCTTGGGGTGCGGCTACGTCCGCCTTCCAGATCGAAGGCGCGGCCCGGCTCGACGGCCGTGGTGACTCGGTCTGGGACACGTTCTGCCGTACCCCCGGGAAGATCCTGGGGGACCACAACGGCGACGTCGCCGCCGACCACTACAACCGCGTCCCGGACGACGTCGCGCTGATGAAGCAGCTGGGCCTGCAGACGTACCGGTTCTCGATCGCCTGGCCGCGCATCATGCCCGACGGCTCCGGCCCGGCCAACCAGCGTGGTCTCGACTTCTACAAGCGGCTCGTCGACGAGCTGCTCGGTCAGGGCATCACGCCCATGGCCACGCTGTTCCACTGGGACCTCCCGCAGGCCCTGCAGGATAAGGGCGGTTGGGAGTCGCGCGACGTCGCGTACCTCTTCGCGGACTACGCCGAGGTGCTCTTCCGGGAGCTCGGCGACGCGGTCCCCACCTGGCTCACGATCAACGAGCCGAAGACCGTGGTCCAGAACGGGTACCTGCGCGGCCACCACGCACCCGGCTACACCGACGAGGGTGCCGCGTACCTCGTCGCGCACCACCTGCAGCTCGCGCACGGGCTCGGCGTGCAGGCGTTCCGGTCCACCGGGCTCGCCGGCCGCATCGGTCCCGCGCTCAACCTGCACCCGTCGTACCCGGCGGACGACAGCCCGGAGGCCAAGGCGCAGGCCCGCCTGCTCGACGGCTACGAGAACCGGCTCTACCTCGACTCCATCATCCACGGGCACTACCCCGAGGACGTGCTCGCCGACCTCGGCGAGGACAGCCGGATGGTGCAGGCGATCCGCTCGACGGACCTGGACATCATCTCGTCCCCCATCGACCTGCTCGCGGTGCAGTACTACTGCCCGCTCTACGTCGACGGGACCGGCGAGCCGGTGACCAAGCTGCCCACCTCGCAGGCCGAGTGGCAGCAGATCTACCCCGACGGCATGTACGACATCCTCACCCGGGTGCACCGCGACTACGGCGGGCTGCCGATCACCATCACGGAGAACGGGCTGCCCACCCTGCACGAGCCCAACGGCGACGGCAAGGTGGACGACCTCGAGCGGGTGCAGTTCCTGCGGGACCACTTCGCCGCCGCGCACCGAGCCGTCGCCGACGGCGTGCGCCTGGAGAGCTACCACGTGTGGTCCCTCATGGACAACTTCGAGTGGGAGCAGGGCTACGGCCAGCGGTGGGGCCTCGTCCACGTCGACTACGACACCTTGCGGCGCACGCCCAAGCGCAGCGCCCTCTGGTACAAGGACGTGATCGCCCGCAACGGGGTGTGAGCCCCGGGACCCCCTTCAGCCCAACCGACCTGGCGTCGGCGACCGCTCGCGCGGGTCGCCGGCGCCAGTTCCGTTAGGTTGACCGCGTGGCTGAATCCGAATACTGCGTCGTGACGACAAGCATCGACTCCGCCGACGCCGCCGACGCGCTCGCCAGCGCCGCCGTCACCGTCCGGCTGGCCGCCTGCGCCCAGGTCATCGGCCCGGTGCGGACCACCTACCGGTGGCAGGGCGCCATCGAGGAGGCGACCGAGTGGTTGGTCACCCTCAAGACCACCACCAGGGCGTACGCCGAGTTGGAGCGCTTCATCCGCGATGAGCACCCGTACGAGGTCCCCGAGATCGTGGCGACCCCCATCACGGCCGGCAACCCCGCCTACCTGACCTGGCTGGCCACGGAAACCCGCTGACCCTCACCGCCCGTCACCTGCGCACCTCCGGCGACCCGCGGCGCACCACGTGCGCACAGTTGGCGGCCCGCGTGGGCGGGTCACCCGCCGGATGTGAACATCCGGTGGCCCGCCGCATCCGGCCCGCGCCAGAAGCGCACAGTCGGTGGCCCGCCGCGTCGGGACCTCGCCAGAAGTGCACAGTTGGTGGCCCGCTGACGAGGGTCGCTTGCCAGAAGTGCACATCTGACGCCGCCGCCATCCGAACTTCGCCAGATGTTCACAGGTGGCGGGGTCGACGACGCCTAAACCCGCCAACTGCGCACAGTTGGCGGGCGACCGCCCCGACGAAGCCGCCAGATGTGAGCATCTGGCGGCTTCAACCGCCCGAGCGCCGCCAGAAGTGCACATCTGGCGGCCTCCGACTCCGAGAACGCCGCCAAATGTGAGCGTCTGGCGGCTCGGCTGCGCCGCGACGCCCGCCGAATGTGCGCATCAAGCGATGCACACCGCGCCACCCCGTGCCACCGCCACCACCTGGCGACCCGCCACGCCGCCCGGCCACCAAAAGCGACCCCTCGGCGACCCGCCACACGCCCACCCCACCAAGAACGACCCTTGGCGACCCGCCACACCGCCCACCCCACCACTGCGACCCCCTTGGCGAAGGCGCGGAACGCGTCGGGCGGTGCGATGTCGTAAGGCGTGGGGCGGGCGGCGGGGCGGAGACGGGTTATGGGGCGAGGGTGGCGACGACCTCGCGCAGCGCGGCGGCGACGTCCGGAGCCGTGACCGGTGCGTGTTCGCCGCCCAGGCGGTCGGCGGCCGCGCGGCCCGCGAGGCCGTGGGTGAACGCGGCGGCGACCGCGGCCCGGTCGGCCGGTAGGCCCGCCGCGAGCAGCGACCCGAGCAGCCCGGCGAGTACGTCGCCCGTACCGGCCGTGGCCAGGGCCGGCGTGCCGGTCGGGTTGACCCACACGGTGCCCTCGGGCGTGGCGACGATGGTCCGGTCGCCCTTGAGCAGGACGACGACGCCCAGTTGCGCGGCGAGTTCGGTGGCGGCGGCGAGCCGGTCAGGCCCCGGCTGGTCGCCGGCGAGCCGGGCGAACTCGCGGTCGTGCGGGGTGACCACGGTCGGCGCCTCCCGCTGGCGCAGCCAGGAGCTCAGGTCACCGTGGCTGAGCAGGGTCAGCGCGTCGGCGTCGATGACGGCGGGCACGGGCGCGCCCAGGACCGCACGCAGCTCCTCGCCGGCGCGCCGGTCGGTGCCCAGGCCGCAGCCGCACACCCAGGCCTGCACGCGCCCGGCGTCGGCGACCCGGCCGGCCGGCACCACCGATGGGTGCGCGCGCACGACCTCGTCGGCGACCTGGCCGGCGTAGCGGACCATGCCGGTCGGCCCGCCCAGGGCCCCCGCCACCGACATCAGCGCCGCGCCGGGGAACGCGGACGAGCCGGTCGCGAGGCCGACCACGCCGCGGTTGTACTTGTCGGAGGCCGGCGTCAGGGTCGGCCACCAGCGGCGTACGTCGGACAGTTCGGGGACCCAGGCGGCGGGACGCACGGCGAGCCAGGGCAGTCCGATGTCGACGACGTCGACGTGCCCGGCGTAGGTGACGGCGGCGCCGACCACGAGGGCGGGCTTGAGGCAGCCGAACGTGACGGTCACGTCGGCGGGCACGACCGGCCCTTCGACCTGTCCGGTGTTGACGTCCACGCCGCTCGGCACGTCGACCGCGACGACGACGGGGCGGCCGCCCGCGCTCGCGCGTACTCCGGGAAGGTTCTCCACCACGTCGGCGGCCGCGCCCCGCAGCGGACCCCGCGCCCCACTGCCGAGGATGCCGTCCACGATCATGTCGGCGACGGCGGGCAGCTCGGTGACGGCGCGGCCGCCCACGGCGCGCAGCGCGGCGAGGCCCTCGGCGTGCGCCCGGTCCGGCGCGACGAGCAGGGCGGTCACGGCCGCGCCCCGGCTCGCCAGGCGGGCCCCGGCGTAGAGGGCGTCACCGCCGTTGTTGCCGGCCCCGACGAGCAGCAGCACCCGCGCGCCGTAGACGCCGCCGCGCGCGGCCAGGACCGACGCGCAGCGCCGCGCCAGGCCGGCTGCGGCCCGCTGCATGAGCGTGCCCGGCGGCAGGGTGGGGATGAGCGCCTCCTCGGCGGCCCGGATGTCGGCCGCGCGCCACGCCGCCCGCATGAAGGTCTCCTTCGTCAGTCCCGCTCGGCGACGACCATCGCCGACGCGATGCCGCCGTCGTGCGACAGCGACAGGTGCCACCGGTCGACGCCGCGTTCGGCGGCGGCCGCGGCCACGGTGCCCGACGTGGTCAGCCAGGGCCGGCCGTCCGGGTCGGTGACGATCTCGCAGTCGTGCCAGTGCAGGCCGGTGGGCGCGCCGAGCGCCTTGGCCACGGCCTCCTTGGCGGCGAACCGGGCGGCCAGCGACTCGGCCGGGCGGGGGTTGCCCGACGCGGTGGTCTGCTCGGCCGCGGTGAAGAGCCGGTCGGTCAGCAGCGGCGTGCGCTCCAACGCCCGGACGAACCGCTCCACGAGCACGACGTCGATGCCGACAGCGACGATCACCCCCGCAGCCTAGGGGCAACGGACGCACGTCGGTAGCGGCACCCGCCGCGCGGCGCAAGGCCTGTGACATTCCTCGGGTACGGGCTGCCGCCCGTCATCCACAGGCGCTGCCCGTGGCGTGGGGCCGGCCCTAGGTTCGGGTCATGACGGTCCTGCCACTGCTCAACGTCGACGCCGACCTGCTGCGCGAGGCGGCCGCCCTGGTCGCGGACGCGGCCGGGGATGTGGACCCAGCCTGGCTGCTCGGCGCGACGCCGGGGGCGGCCGGGTCCCATGTGGTGGCGGGGGCGTCGCGGCGGTCCGTCGGGGGGTCGGTCGGCGCCGCGGTGGGTGCGGTGGTTGCCGCCGCTGTCGCGCCGGGGAACGCGACGGTCGACGACCTGGCCGCGTCGGTCACCGCGTTGGCCCACAACGGTGGCGGCTGGGGGGCCGTGGCGGCCGCGAAGGACGCCGCGGAC
>NZ_BAAALT010000123.1:0-13395 GCF_039528515.1 Luedemannella flava | reverse complement strand
TATCAAGCACCCTGTTGAGTTCTCAAAGAACAAACACCCTCTGCGTTCCAGCCCGCTCTCGCGAACCTTCCCCGCAGGGCAACTCCCCTATCTTACCCGACCGACTTCGCTTTGTCAACCAGTTCCCACTGGCTGGGTCCGCATCGCTCGGGGTTCCCCAAGCTGCGCACAGCACTGTTCGGTGCTCTGCGGTTGCTCGGGGGAAGCCGCAACCCGGCCGGTCCGCCTGATCGAGAGTGACCCTCGCGGCGATCCGCCCGGCTCGTTGCCGGCTCGGTTACTCTACCCGATTCGCTCGGCCGTTTCAAATCGGCTTCGCATCTTCGGGCTCGCCGGGCCTCGCTCGCGCTTGTCCCGACTGGTCCGATGTGCCGTTGAGCTGCTGCTCTTCGGCTCATCGTCCCCGGTTTCGCTTTCGCTCACCGGAGCCGTCGAGAACTTTAGCGGAAGCACCTCGCGGGCTCCAAATCGGGGTCCCGGAGGCGGGATGATGGTGGAGTGACAGATGGTGCGGCGGTCGAGGGCCTGATGGGTCTGCTGAGCCCGGCATGGCAGGCCGTGATCGCGATCTGCCTGCTCATCGTGCTGTTACTCGGCCTGCTCAAGCTCGCTCGCCGCGGTCCGACGCGGATGACGAACGCGATGCTGGTGACCGCCATGGTGATCGTCGCGATCACCGCGCTGACCGTCGCCGCCCAGCTGCTCTAGCCGAGGCGACGGTTCGCCAGGCTCGGCACGACCTCGCGGACCTCGGCGACGCGCGCCATGTCGAGATCCGCGACGGCGATCCCGACCGTGTCGGGGACCTGTGCCACCACCGTCCCCCACGGGTCGATGACCATGCTCCGCCCGAAACAGGTGCGTCCCGGGTCGTGATCACCGATCTGGCCGGCCGCCACGACGTAGCACTGGCTCTCGATCGCCCGCGCCCGCAGCAGCACCTCCCAGTGGTCACGCCCGGTGTGCGCCGTGAACGCCGCCGGCACCAGCAGCACGCGCGCGCCCTCGACGGTCAGCCGCCGGTACAACTCGGGAAACCGGAGGTCGTAGCAGATCGACAGGCCGACCTCGACCCCGTCGACGGCCACGGTCACGGTCTGGTCGCCGGGGGCCACCGTCGCCGACTCCCGGTAGGAGACACGCCCGGGAATCTCAACATCAAAGAGATGGATCTTCCGGTACGCCGCCGCGAGCCCGCCCGCGCGGTCGAAGACCAGCGAGGTGTTGTACGTGTGCTCGGCGTCCGGTCCGGCCTCGTGGAACGACCCGGCCGCGACCCACATCCGGTGTCGGGCCGCCGCGGCCGAGAAGAACTCCGCGAACTCGCCGTCGACGGGCTCGGGCTTCGGCTCCCCGGCCGCGGGACCGAGGTAGTCCACGTACTCCGGCAGCACCGCCAGGTCCGCGCCCGCCGCGGCGGCACGTTCCAGCAGGTCTGCGGCGACCGCCAGGTTGGCGGCACGATCCGCGCGGGAGTTGAGCTGACAGACCGCGACTCTCATGGCGAAAGCTTAGTGGCTACGGTTAGACAGCCGTGAGTACGAGCGCGACAGCCGCCAGCGCGAGCCCGACGCCCTGCGTGCGGCGGATCCGCTCGCGGTCCACCACCAGGGCGAGCAGGACGGTGGCCACGGGGTACAGCGCGGCGACCGGGGCGACCACGCTGAGCGGCCCGCCCCGCGCGGCGACCAGGTACAGGGCGTTCGCGCCGATGTCGCCCACCCCGGCGAGGAGCACCCACCAACCGGTCGCCCCGGGCAGCCGCAACGACTCCCGCCGGACGGTCATGAACAGCAGCCCCACCGCGATGGAGCAGGCGCGGGCGCCGGCGAGGGGCCACATGCCCGAGTCGTCGTGGGCCTGGGCCAACAGCACGAAGAACAACCCGAACAGCGCCCCCGAGGTCAGGGCGAGGCCCAACAGTCGTGGGTTCACCGGGGCCTGCCGTCCGGCGCCGTCCGGGGCGGCGGGACCCATGCTCACCATGCCGATCGCCAGCACGGCGCACAACGCCCCGATCAACGCCACGGGATCGGGCGCCTCCCGGGCGAGCAGTCCAACGACCATGGGAACGAGCGCGGACGTCACGGCCGTCACGGGCGCGACGATGGCCGCGTGTCCCGTGGACAGCCCCTGGTACAGCAGCACGAGGCCGATGAGTCCGGCGATCCCCGCAGCACCGCCCCAGGCGAGGTCCACGGCGTACACCCGACCGGGGACCAGGAAGACGGCGACGCCGAGCACGACCGCCCCGGCCAACTGGGCCCGCACCGTCACCGTCCACGCGCTGGCCAGGCGGGTCGCCCGGCCGCCGCAGTAGTCGGCGGAGCCCCAGACCATGGCGGAGAGCGCGGCGATAGCGGCGGCGAAGGCGGACATCCGAGGGATGGTAACGACCGTCAGCCGTCAGGGCACCTGACGGAGGCGGGCCTCACACGTGCGCGGTCAGGCGGACTTCTCCTCGCGGTGGTGCCGCTCGGCCCGACGGTTGGCGATGCTGCGCGGCACGATCGTCGGGTTGACGTTCTCCAGCACGACCTCGCGGGTGATGAGGACCCGGGCGACGTCGGGGTTGCTGGGCACCTCATACATCACGGAGAGGAGCACCTCTTCCATGATCGCGCGGAGGCCGCGCGCGCCGGTGCCGCGGCGGATCGCCTGGTCGGCGATGGCCTCCAGCGCGTCGGTGTCGAAGTCGAGCTCGACGCCGTCGAGCTCGAAAAGCCTCTGGTACTGCCGCACCAGAGCGTTGCGGGGCTCGGTCAGGATGCGCACGAGGGCGTCCCGGTCGAGGCTGCGCACGCTGGTGAAGACGGGCAGGCGGCCGATGAACTCGGGGATCAGGCCGAACTTGATCAGATCCTCGGGCATGACCTCGGCGAACACGTCGTCCGTGGTGCGCTCGGTGATGATGCGCAGGCTCGCGCCGAAGCCGAGGCCCTTCTTGCCCACGCGCTGCTCGATGATCGTCTCCAGGCCGGCGAAGGCGCCGCCGCAGATGAACAGCACATTCGTGGTGTCGATCTGGATGAACTCCTGGTGGGGGTGCTTGCGCCCGCCCTGTGGCGGCACGTTGGCCACCGTGCCCTCAAGGATCTTGAGGAGCGCCTGCTGGACGCCCTCACCGGAGACGTCCCGGGTGATCGACGGGTTCTCCGACTTGCGGGCGATCTTGTCGATCTCGTCGATGTAGACGATGCCCGTCTCGGCGCGCTTCACGTCGTAGTCGGCGGCCTGGATCAGCTTCAGCAGGATGTTCTCGACGTCCTCGCCGACGTAGCCCGCCTCGGTCAGCGCCGTGGCGTCCGCGATGGCGAACGGGACGTTGAGCATCCGGGCGAGCGTCTGGGCCAGGTGCGTCTTGCCGCAGCCCGTGGGGCCGATGAGCATGATGTTGGACTTGGTGAGCTCGATCGGCTCGCTCTCGCCACGCTGCCCCGAGTTCTCCGCCTGGACCCGCTTGTAGTGGTTGTAGACCGCCACCGCGAGGGCCTTCTTGGCCTGGTCCTGGCCGACGACGTAGTCGTCGAGGAACTGGCAGATCTCCATCGGCTTGGGCAGGTCGTCCCAGCGGACCTCAGCCGACTCGGCGAGCTCCTCTTCGATGATCTCGTTGCAGAGGTCGATGCACTCGTCGCAGATGTACACCCCTGGGCCTGCGATGAGCTTTTTGACCTGCTTCTGCGACTTGCCACAGAACGAGCATTTCAGTAGGTCGCCACCGTCGCCGATCCGTGCCACCTACGTTCTCCCTGCCTTGTCGGCTGCTGCCAGTCGCCTCGACGTTACCTGGTAAAGGGCCAATCTCCGACCCCTGACCCCCATCACATTTCCGGTGTGTCCACCGTCCCAGCTCAGCCGGGCCGGCGGACACACCGGAAGGAGATCAACTAGCCGAGCCCGCGGTGACCGCGGTCTTCTTGCGGTTGGTCATGATCTGGTCGATGAGGCCGTACTCCTTGGCCTCTTCCGCCGTCAAGATCTTGTCGCGGTCGATGTCACGCCGGACCTTCTCGATCGCCTGCCCGGTGTGGGTGGCGAGCATCGTCTCCAGCATGGTGCGCATCCGCAGGATCTCGCGGGCCTGGATCTCGATGTCCGAGCCCTGCCCGTAGCCGCCCTCGGTGGCCGGCTGGTGGATGATGATCCGCGAGTTCGGCAGGGCGAGCCGCTTGCCGGGGGCGCCGGCGGCGAGCAGGATCGCGGCGGCGCTGGCCGCCTGACCCATGCACACCGTGGTGATGTCCGGACGGACGTACTGCATGGTGTCGTAGATCGCGGTGAGCGCGGTGAACGACCCGCCAGGGCTGTTGATGTACATCGTGATGTCGCGGTCGGGGTCCGTGGACTCCAGCACCAGCAACTGCGCCATCACGTCGTTGGCCGAGGCGTCGTCGACCTGGACACCCAGGAAGATGATCCGCTCCTCGAACATCTTGTTGTACGGGTTGGACTCCTTGACCCCGTACGACGTGCGTTCGATGAACGACGGGATGATGTACCGGTTGTGCACCTCGCGCAGCGCGGGAGGCAGAGAGAGGTCAGTCTTCATGATCAGCTCCCGTTCAGGACCGTGTGCCCGCGCCTTCCGGAACCTGGGTGGCTCCGGTGATGACCTTGTCGATGAAGCCGTAGTCACGCGCCTCCTCGGCCGTGAACCAACGGTCACGGTCGGAGTCGCTCTCGATCTGCTCCGCGCTCTGGCCGGTGTGGAACGACACCCGCTCCTGGAACATGCGCTTGGTGTACAGCATCTGCTCGGCCTGGATGGCGATGTCGGCCGCGGTGCCGCCGATGCCGCCGGACGGCTGGTGCATCATGATCCGCGCGTGGGGCAGCGCGTACCGCTTGCCCTTGGTGCCGGCGCAGAGCAGGAGCTGGCCCATGGAAGCCGCCATGCCCATCGCGACGGTCGCCACGTCGTTCTTGACGAACTGCATGACGTCGTAGATCGCCATGCCGCTGTAGACCGACCCGCCGGGAGAGTTGATGTAGAGCCAGATGTCGCGGTCGTCGTCGGCCGCGAGCAGCAGCAGCTGGGCGCAGATGCGGTTGGCGACCTGGTCGTTGACCTCGGTGCCGAGGAAGATGATCCGCTCCTTGAGGAGCCGGTTGAACACCGAATCGTCGAGGTTGCCGGCTAGCTGGTCGCCGCCGCGGGCGGATGGGCCCCGCCCGATCGGCGCGGCGGGGATGTGCAGGTCAGTCATGGCAGCCCCTTCGCCCGTCGAGTCCTTGCTCTTCTGATGTCGGCCGCGGGTGCGCGGCACGACGGATAGTGCTGATCCGACCCTAGCCCGTGAGGCCGCCCCCGCACGCGTGATGGCTCACGTGTTCGCTGTGAGCGCACCATGTCCGCGCGGGGGCGGAACGGGTCAGGACGAGTGCTCGAGGCTGTGCGCGTCGGACTCCGCGCCGCGCAGGTCATCGAGGCTCATCACGGCGCCGGACGCGTCCCTGATGGTGACCTTCTCCAGCACCAGCGCGAGGGCCTTGGAGCGCCGCACATCGCCGTACACCGCGCCGGCCGAGCCGTTACGGACCAGCTGGTCGTAGTACTGCTGGGGGGCGACCCCGGCACGCTCGGCCCGGTGCACGATCTCGTGGCCGAACTCGTCGTCACTGACCTGGATGTCCTCGGCGTCGGCGAAGGTGTCCAGGACCAGCTGGATCCGCACGCCCTCGGCCGCCGCGTTGGTCAGGTCGGTGTCGAGGTCCTCCTCGGTCTTGCCCTCGGAGGCCAGGTACTCCTCAAGGGAGGCGCCGATGCGCTCCAGCTGGTCGGCCATGGCCTCCTTGCGGTAGCGCACCTCCTCCTTCACGATGCCCTCCGGCGCCGGCACGTCGGCGGCGGCCACGAGCGCCTCGAGCGCCTTGTCGCGGGCGGCGTAGAGCTGCTCGACCCGCTTGACCCGCGACAGGCGGGTGACCAGGTCGGTGCGCAGCTCCTCCAGCGTGTCGAACTCGCTGGCCATCGAGGCGAAGTCGTCGTCGACCGGCGGCAGCTCGCGCTCCTTGACGGTGCGCACGGTCACCGACACGTCCGCGTCGCGGCCGGCGAAGTCGCCGCCCACGAGCTGGGTCGTGAAGGTCTCGGACGCCCCGGCGGACATGCCCTCCAGGGTCTCGTCCAGGCCCGGCAGGAGCTGGTTGCTGCCGACCTCGTGGGAGAGGTTCGTGGCGCTGCCGCCCGGCACCTCCTCGCCGTCCACGGTCGCGGCCAGGTCGATCTGGACGAAGTCGCCCCGCTGGGCGGACCGCTCCACGGTCTTGAGCGTGGCGAAGCGCTGGCGCAGCCCGTCGAGCTGGGTGTCCACGTCCTCGTCGGTCACCTCGGTCTTGTCGACAGTGACCTCGACGGTGCTCAGGTCGGGCAGCTTCAGCTCGGGGCGCACGTCCACCTCGGCGGTGAACTTCAGCGGCTGGCCGTCCTCGAACTCGGTGATCTCCACGTCCGGCCGGCCCAGGGTCTTGACCTCGTGCTCGCGCACCGCGGCCAGGATCTGCGTCGGGATGGCCTCCTGGACCGCCTCGGTGAGCACGGTGCCCCGGCCGACCCGCTGGTCGATCACGGCGTCCGGGATGCGGCCCTTGCGGAAACCGGGGATGTTGACCTGGGACCCGATCGCCCGGTACGCCTTCTTCAGGCTCGGCTCGAGCTCAGCGAACGGCACCTCGATGGCGAGCCGTACCCGCGTCGGGCTCAGGGTCTCGACGGTGCTCTTCACAGGCGTACTCCTTGGTGTGATCATCATGATCGGTTCAGGTTGCGTAGACCGGCATGAGTGTAGGCGGGCGACAGCCCGCCTCGCGCAGCGACGCCAGCACACTGTGCACAACGACCCGGCCGGCGGTCCACGACGGCGAAGCCAGACTATCGCGACCGCCGGGACCGTCCGCGCGGTGTCGGCCGGATCGCTCCCAGGCGGCGATCGCTGGGGCGCCGGCCGGGATCCGACCACCGCCCGCCAGCGCCCGCGCCGGCGGGCGGTCGCGGCGCCGGCCGCAAGATCACGATCTGCCGTTCGGAACGGCAGTCCAGGCACCACGCACGCGACCTTCATCGTCGCCTGCCGGGCAAAGTTGACCCCCGGCCCACCGAAACGGGCATACCTACCACCGCGTGACGTCAAGATCGCTGTCTCGCGGCAGGTAACTGTTCAGGTGGTCCGCGCCGGGGTGGAGATCGCCATCTGCGGTGCGGACGTGCAGTCCGAACGCCAACTGTTGATGGGTGGCGGCCCATGATCGTTGAATGCCGTACGGACACGTAGTCCCGACAACCCGATAACCGACAAACCACCCCCCGCTAGTCGTGAAGATCGCCGTCTCCTGTACCAGAGCGCAGCCCAGCCACACTCCTGCACAGAAAACTGAGATCTTGGTACCAACGGACGCGGGTTGACGGGTTGATTGTCGGGGTGGCGGGATTTGAACCCACGGCCCCTCGCTCCCAAAGCGAGTGCGCTACCAAGCTGCGCCACACCCCGTGGCGGGAAGAAGTGTACGGGTCGACCGCCGCGCGGCGCTTGTCGGATCCCACGCCGTGCGTCCCGGTTCAGCCGAGCGGCGCGCACCCGCTACTCTTGACGCGGCCCACCCGGCACGCCGGCGCGGGCCACGCGGGCGTAGCTCAATGGCAGAGTCTCAGTCTTCCAAACTGATGGTGCGGGTTCGATTCCCGTCGCCCGCTCCAAATGTTCCGCTGCAGGCAACAGCCCATATGAGGCTGAATAGCCAGTCCGCTGACTTCATTGTCAAGTCACCTCGTGCCATTGGCCGGCCGAGACCAGGGCGCCATGAAGCTCGAGCGCAGGCGCGGTTCGCGTCCCTCGACGCGACCATCGTGTTTCGCCTGGGTCTACTGCGACGCCACGTCGATGCACACCTACCTACGCCGCCGGGCCGCCGCCCGCGACGCCGGCAAGGCGAACATCCTGTTCACCGCCGAAGCGGCCCGGCGCTGGCCGGAGATCACCACCGTGGCGGTCCACCCGGGTGTGGTGCGGACCAACCCTCGGCCATGCCAGCCCGGCCGAGGACGCCGACACTCTGGTCTGGCTGGCCGACGAACCGACCGTCACGTCGGGCGGTTAATACGTTCGCCCGCCGGGTGCGTCGGCCCGCGGCGACCACGACCGACCCCGCGGTCGCCGCCCGGCTATCGCTCGCCAGCGAGTCCGCAATCGCAGCTTCAGCTGATGACAGCGTTAGCACGGTCGACCATCAATCAGAAGATCACGTTGCACGAATGTTCCCGTGGCGCGCATTCGTACATTTTCGCATGTGACTGCCCCCTGACTGACCGCGCAACCTGAAAGACTCTCCATTGCGATCGCGCAGAATGGTCACGTTCTGCGCCTGACAAATGGGGGAATAATTGAAGAGTATTCGAGCTAGCCTTGGCCGCGGAAACTGGAAGCGCCGCTCGCTCGGCGCGCTGGTGGTAGCCATCCTGGGCTCCACCATGGCCGTCATTCCGGCCAGTGCCGCATTCGCGGTCGGCACCGTGATCCAGCAGAATGTCGCGACCGGACTGCCGGGCAGTCCGATCTGGCGGAATTGCCGTGACGCCGCCAACCGCGTGGAGTATATCTTCCTGGAGGAGTTGAGCTCCGTCTGCGGCAGCGGCGGGACCAGCCAGGTCTACGGCTGGGCCGGACTGCAGACGAATTCGGCGACGTCGCACACCCTCTACGTCTGCGTCAACCGTCAGTGGCATTTCGCCAACCAGATCAACCCGGCGACGGCGACGGGCGGCGCTTCGGGCACAGTTCTCAGCTATAACGTGACTTATCCGAACCCGTGCAGGATTGAAGACAAGGGATATCCCATCCGTAAATTCAAGGGCGCCTTTACCGACGCCTGGGGCAATGTCAGCTACTCGCCGTTCTGGGTAGCCCCGCTGTAGCTCCGAATGTGGATGGCACAATAGATTCTTGATCTCTGCTGAATATGCGGATATGCGTTGTCGCGCGCCTCGACCAAGAGTCGAGGAGCGCGACAACGTTTCTGCTGGCGTGGCCGGCTCCCCGGCCAGCCTCTGCGGTCACCACCCACTGGTCACGGCGTGAGGGCGCCCGCGCTCGGCTGCCGAAGGCGAGCGCCGGGGAGCAGGGCACGCAGCCGGCGTCCCGCAGGGTGGAGCCTGCTTCGTTCCCGCCTCGTTCCATGCGTGGTCCGGTACATCCGTCGGTGCCGCTCACCGCCACCTGTCAGCCGCCCCGCATAGCGACCATGCCCCCACGATTTGCTCCACGTGTTCACACCGCACGATCTCACGCGACATCGGTGGTCGTCCCCGCCACAATGACCGACGTGGATGAGGTCAAGGTCGTTGTCGCCCATAGCGAGCGTGCGACCCTGCGCGTCGGTGACGTGTTCCTGAAGATCGACGCCGATCAGACCCGTACCGACGTCGAGGTCGAGGCGATGGCCATGGCGCCGATCCCGACGCCGGCGGTCCTGTGGCGCAAGCCACCCGTGCTCGCGCTCGCCGCCGTCCCGGGCACGGCCCTCGGCCGCCTCGGCGAGCCGTCGACCGCGTCGCCCAGTGCGTGGGCAGCGGCGGGTGCCGCCGCACGGACGCTGCACGACGCGCCGCTGCCGCCATGGCCCGGTCGCGGCCTCGACGGGATCGCCGCGGAGCTCGACGACGAATGCGCGTGGCTTATCGCGAACAGGGTCCTCCCGACCGACCTGGTCACGCGCAACCGCCAGGTCGCCGAGGCCGCGCTCCGGCCGTGGACACCAAGGTTCATCCACGGCGACCTGCAGGTCACCCACGTCTTCGTCGACAGTGACGAGATCACCGGCGTGATCGACTGGTCCGAGGCGGCCCGGGGCGACGCCCTTTACGACCTCGCCAGCCTGACGCTCGGACACGAGGAGCACCTTGACGACGTCATCGCCGGCTACGGCACCGGTGTCGACCTCGACGTGGTCCGCGGCTGGTGGTCGTTGCGCAGCCTGCTGGCGATCCGCTGGCTCGTCGAGCACGGCTTCGACCCGGCCGCGCCAGGCTGCGAGATCGACGTACTGAGAGCCCGGGTGTGACCCGTGCCGTTCGGCTGAGGCTCAGCCGAACGAGACGAGCGACCCTCGTTCGTCGAAGACCGCGGTGCGGGCCCAGGCCAGCTCCCAGCGGTTGCCTTCCGGATCGGCGACGTACGCCGAGCGGCCGCCCCACTCGCGGTCGGCGGGCTGCCCGATCGGCGTCGCGCCCGCCGCCACCGCGGCCGCGAAGGCGGCGTCCACGTCGTCACGCGCGTCGACGTTGCAGGCCAGCGTGAAGCCCGCCCAACCGCCGGCCGGCGGGGCCGACGCGGGCGCCGCTTCGGCGGCGAGGGCCGGTAACGGGTAGAGCGCCAGGAGCACGCCGCCCAACTGGAACGCCGACCAGCCGTCGTCGGCGCCGGGCAGCTCGCGCCACCCGAGCGCCCGGTAGAAGGCCCGCAGGGTGGCCATGTCTCGGGCACCGAGCGTGACGACGGTCAGCCGCGCGGGAATTGCGTCCATGGCCGGATGATGCCGCCTACCCCCGACAGGTTTCAGCCTTTCAGCCCAACAGGTCCCGACGGACGGACTCGTAGAGCGTGCGCAGCTCCTCGTCGATGGCCGCCGATCTGGTCTCGGTGAGACCGACCTTCCCGGTCTCCCACGGGCGGGACTCGATCATCCGGATTCGTAGCCCGGTCGGCGGATGGCTGGCGAACAGCGACGTCTCGTCCCGGACGGAGAGCTGGCGGTACGCCGTCGTCAGGTCCGCGCGGTCCGCCCTGACCTGGGCGACCGACTCCCGCCACCGGTCCGGGCCGCCGCCCTGCGGCGCGTCGCGGCGGACCAGCATGTCGATGCTCTCCGCGGCGAGCAGGTCGTTGATGGTCGCGACTGTGGCCGCGCTCCCGGCGACCTCGGCGGCGACCTCGTCGGCCCGGTACTCGGCCCGCTGGGCGTCGCGCAGCCCGATCCAGACGAGCACGAGATGCACCGCCAGAACGGTCGAGCGCGCCGCCCAGGCCAGCCCGCGGACCAGCCAGGCGACGGGGCCGACGGTCCCGTCCAGCTCCGGGAACCGCAGGAGGCCGGCGAGGCCGCCCAGCGTCGTGGTCGCGACCCGCACGAGCGGCAGTCGGCGCACATCCCCGTTGACGAAGTGGGCCAGTTCATGGCCCAGCAGCGCGACCCGGTGCTGCGCCGGGAGCACGGCCCACAGCGGCAGCCCCAGCACCAGGACCCGCTTGCCGGGGCCGACGACGCCGGCGCTCGCGTTGACCTGCTCCGACACGACGACCACGTCGGGGACGGGCCCACCCACGGCCCCGGCGACCTCGTCGATCAGCCCGAAGAGCGTCGGCGTCTGCGTCCGGGTCAGCCGCCGGTCGGCGGCACTCAGGCGTCCGAGCCGCGGCCGCAGCTCGATGGCCAGGAGGATCAGTACCACCCCCGGCACGATCATGGGACTCGGGAAGTCAACCGCGACGAGGTACAGGCCCAGCGCGAGCATGGCCACGACGGCCGCGAGGAACCCGACGCCGACGACCGACAGCACCACCCGGGTGCGGGTGGCCCGGGACCGACCCACGGCCCGCCCGGCCAGGGCCGCGAACTGCCGCGCCGTCAGCCGGTACGCGAGCCGGAACGCCCAGCGGTCGACGGACGCCCAACCGAACTCCCCGGGCCGCCGGCCGGGCTCGTAGTGGTCCAACCGCCACTCGCACGCCGGGCACCACGGCTCGGCCTGCCGCACCGAGACCAACGAGGCACGGCACCGTGGGCACGCCGAGGCCTCCGCGATCATCGTCATGGCGCGGCATTCTGCCGCGCCGGCGACCCTTCCCGCCAGGCCGGAGGGTCAGAGGAGCAGGACGACCTTGCCCCGGCCGTGGCCGGACTCGACGGCGCGGTGGGCCTCGACGATCTCCTCGAACGGGAAGGTCCGCACCGGCAGCGTCACCACGCCCTTCGCGGCGAGCGACGCGACCATCGCGAGCCGGGCGGGCGAGCGCGGCGTGAAGACCGGCCGGCCGCCGACCGACGCGGCCGTCGCCGGGTCGACGATCGTGCCGATCCGGGACCTGTCGGCCACCAGTTCGGCGGAGGCGAGGATCGCGTCGCGACCAGCCGCGTCCAGGGCCACGGTGACGCCCTGCGGGGCGACCTCCCGCACCCGCTCGACCAGGCCGGGCCCGTAGGCGACCGGGATGGCCCCCAGCGACCGGACGTAGTCGTGGTTCGCCGGGCTGGCCGTGCCGATCACGGTGGCCCCCGCCTCGCGCGCCAACTGCACGGCTAGCGACCCGACCGACCC
The DNA here is from genome assembly GCF_039528515.1 of Luedemannella flava. Lineage (NCBI taxonomy): Bacteria > Bacillati > Actinomycetota > Actinomycetes > Micromonosporales > Micromonosporaceae > Luedemannella > Luedemannella flava. The sequence continues at coordinate 1,085 of NZ_BAAALT010000123.1, read as the reverse complement.
GGCGGCCGCGTGCACGAGCAGGGTGTCGTCGGGGCCTACGCCCAGCTCCAGCAGCGCGCCCGAGGAGGTCTGCGCGGCGGCCACGAGCGCGCCGGCGGTCACCAGGTCGAGCCCCGCCGGCTTGGGCACCGCGTCCGCGGCGGGCACGACCACGTAGTCGGCGTAGGCGACCGACGACGCGGAGCCGAGCACCTCGTCGCCGACGGCCAGCCCGGTGACCCCGTCGCCGACCTGGTCGACCACGCCGGCGTACTCGTTGCCGAGCGTCGCGGGGAACGTCAACGGCATGCGTTGCGCCATGTCGCCGCGCCGGGTCTTGATGTCGAACGGCTGCACGCCGGCGACCTTCACGCGCACCCGGACCTCGCCGGGGCCGGCGGCGGGCTCGGGCACGTCGACGATGGTGAGGACCTCGGGTCCGCCGTACTCATTGATCTTGATAGCTCGGCTCACCGACCCATCATGCCCCGCGCGTAGGGCAGACTGTCCGCGTGCTCGGACAGGACGCGGTCGATGTGTGGTGGGTGCGCCTGGCCGACGCGGCCGACGCGCGGGCGGACCTGCTGACGCCCGCCGAACGCGAGCGCTTCGACCGCTACGTCCGCGACGAGGACCGCTGGCGCTTCGCCGCCGGGTCCGCCGTGGTCAGGCTCGCCACCAGTGGGTACGTCGGGACGAACGCGCACGACATCCCGCTGGACCGGTCCTGCCCGGACTGCGGGAGGCCGCACGGACGGGTCCGCCTCCCCGCGGCGTACGGCCTTGAGGTGTCCGTCACACATTCCGGGGAGTGGGTGGGGGTCGCCTTCGCACGCCGCCCCGTCGGGCTGGACGTGGAGCGCACCCGGCCCCGGGACGATCTTGACGGGATCGCCCGGCTGGCGCTCGATCCGGCCGAGGCCGAGATCCTCGCCGGCCTGCCGGAGCGGAGCCGCCCAGCGGCGTTCACCCGCTACTGGGCGCGCAAGGAGGCGGTGCTCAAGGCGACCGGCGAAGGGCTGCGCACGCCGCCGGCGCAGGTGGCCGTGTCGGCGCCCGACGACGCGCCGCGGCTGCTCGCGCACGCGGGCCGGCCGGGCCTCGCG
>NZ_BAAALT010000122.1:0-55635 GCF_039528515.1 Luedemannella flava | reverse complement strand
CGCGCCCGCGAACCCCGCCGCCGTCGCCCCGGCCGCCACCGACGCCGCCAACGCCTCGAGCCGCACCACCTCGCGCACCGGCGCGCCCGCCGCCGCCCCCAGCGCGTCGAGCCCGCCACCGGGCAACCCGGTATCAACGAGCAGGGCCGCCAGGTCCGCGGCCCGCATCAGCTCCCCGGTGGCCCGCTCACCACCCAACTCCCGGCGTACGCGCAGGTAGTCCCCGATCGGCGCGTGCGCCGGCAGGCCCAGCGCGGGTGCGCACCACCGGCGCAGCGCCAGCCCCAACTGTCCGTCCAGGTGGGACGTGCCGGGCGCGGCCGGCCACGGCGACTCGGTGCACCACCGCTCCAGCTCGACATCGCCGTCCGTGACCGCGTGGCAGTGCTGGTCGATCAGTGGCAGCGCGGACAGGTCCAGCTCGGTCAGTACCGCCACCGCACCGACTCCGCGACCTGTTCCGCCGTCCGGTCGGCGAACAGCTCGACCTCCGCCCGGCGTACGGCCGAGTGCGCGTCGACCAGCTCCTCGCCCAGGGCCGCCCGCAGGCCGGCGTCGGCGAGCAGGCGCTCGACCGCGTCGGCGGCCGTCTCGGGCAGCCGCGGCGGCTGGTCGGCCCCGGTCAGCGTGGCCGGGTCGACGAGGGTCTCGGCCGGCAGTGTCAGGCCCTTGTCCAGGCTCTCGACCGCGATCAGGCACACGGCGCCCACCACCAGGTACGGGTTCGCCGACGCGTCGCAGCACTTGATCTCGGCGTTGGCCGCCGCTCCGCGCGAGCCCGCGGCGCCGGTGACGAACCGCAGCGCCGCCTCCCGGTTCTCCCGCCCCCAGCACTGGTACGCCCCGGCCCAGCGCTGCGGCACCCGCCGCAGGTGGCTCGACACGCTCGGCGCGGCAAGGCCCACGAGCGCCGGCAGCCGGTCCAGCACGCCGGCCAGGATCGACTCGCCCGGCGCGGTCAGGCCGTAGCGGCCCGGACCGTTCGCGAAGAGGTGGGCGTCGGTCGGCGACCACGCGGAGAAGTGCAGGTGCATGCCGTTGCCGACCGCCCCGGCGACGGGCACCGGCGCGAACGAGGCGCGCAGGCCGTGCCGGGCGGAGACGGCCCGGATCGTCTCGCGGGCCAGCACCACCCGGTCGGCCGCGCCCACGGGGTTGGTAGGGGAGACGGAGATCTCCAGTTGGCTCGCCGCGTACTCGGGATGGAACTGCTCGACCGGGACGCCCTGCGCGTCGAGCGCCTCGAGCAGGTCCCGGGCGTAGTCCGACAGCGTGACCACCTGCGTCATCCCGTACGCCGGGCCGGTGGCGGCGGGCGAGCCGTCGGCCGTGCCCAGGTACCACTCGATCTCGAAGGCCATGCGCAGCTCGACGCCGGCGTCGCGGGCCCGCCGCGCCATCCGCCGGGCGAAGAGCCGCTGGTCGACCGGGTACGGGTTGCCGTCCTGCGTCCACCGGTCGACGGGCGCCCAGGCCCAGCCCGGCTGGGCGGCCAGCACGGTGACCGCGTCGAGGTCCGGGTGCAGCCGCAGGTCGCCGACCGGGCCGCCGATGTGCCGCCCCGACGTGATCGAGTCGTCGACGAGAAACACGTCGTGGACGGGGGACATGCCCACGCCCCAGGCGGCCGCGGCGGCCAGCCGGTCGACGGGGACGGTCTTCGCCCGGGTCACCCCGGCGTTGTCCACCCAGGTCATGGCGACCGCCCGGACCCCCGCGGCGGCGAGCCGGCCCACGACGACGCCGCCGGCGGCGTCCAGCGCCCGGCGCTCGTCCTCCGTGCGTTCCATGCCTGGATTATCGGGCTTGCCGGGTCCTACCGGCGCGTGTCCGCGCCGGTAGGACCGTTACTCAGAGGTAGGGCGTGTACGTCCGCTTGCGGAACTCGATCCGGCTGTTCGTCGCGGCCCGGCTCGACTCGAAGAAGACCCACGTGCTGCCCCGGCGGGCCGCGGAGAGGAGGTAGGCCCCCTCGCCCTTGTACCCGGTGCCCCGCTCCAGCTCCACGTCGCCGTAGCGGCCCGAGTACGTGACGAAGCCGCCGTAGGTGTCCCACACGAGGAAGTTGTCGGCCTTGCTCCACGTGTCGTCGCCGACGTACCCGTCCGAGTCCAGGCCGCGGTAGCTCTGCCACGCCTTGGTGGCGTCGCGGGTCTTCGGCCCGAACTGGCCGTCGACGTCGGTGTTGGTGAGGTAGCCGTCGACGTAGAGCACCGCCTGCCACAGCGTGACCAGGTCGGTCCGCGAGTCGGCGCAGCCGTAGCACAGCGAGTGGCCGAGCTCGTTGGCGTTGTCGCCCCAGTCGTCGGTCAGCGCGCCCGCCCCGTCGACGAAGGTCGTGCCGTACACGTCCTGCGTCTCGGCGTAGGCGGGCACCGCGAGCGCCACCCCGGCCCCGCCCAACGCCACGAGCGTCAGGACCATGGCGAGTCGCCGTCCCTTCAGGAACCTGCGCACATCTGCTCCTTTGGATAGAGAGACGGTTGAATCGCCAGCATAGTCATACGTCTATGACGCTGATCACAGGGCCCGGCGCAACGCCACCAGCCCGGGCACGGCGACCCACCCGGTCTGCCTGCCGGACGTGGCGTCGAGCATCAGCACCCGGTCGGACTGTCCGACGTAGAGCCGGCTGCCGTCGGCGCTCACGCCCAGGCCACGCACCTTGTCGGCGACCTTCCACGTGGCGATGACGGACCCGTCGGGCCGCACGACGTGCACGGCCGCGTCCCCGCCGAGGAACACGCGCTGGGTCGCGGCCGCCGCGTACGCCGTGCCGGCCGCGCGGGGCACCGTGACCACCTGCGGCGGCTGAGGGCTGCCCAGGGCCAGGTTCTCCGTGTCGACGACGGCGAGCGAGCCCGACGCCCCGTCGTAGACGTACAGCGACCGGCCGGTCTGGTCCTCGGCGATCGTGTGCGTGGATCCGTCGCCCTCGCCGAACGGCGCCGGCAGGTCCACGCAGTACGCCCACCGCTGGGTGAGGTTCAGGCTGTGCACGAACGCGTGCACGTTCGAGCGGCGGTCCGCGATCAGGTCCCGGGTGTGCTGGTGGTCGGGCTGATGGGTGTAGAGGGTGAACAGCATGCCCTGCCGCGGGCTGTACACGGCCAGCCGGCCCTCGCCGCTCATCTCCTCCTCGGCGCCCTGCGGCACCGGGGTCTTGGCGATCGTGTTGAGCGGGATGACCGCGCCGCCGATGAGGTCGACCCAGCGCACCCGGTAGTGGTGTGGCGCGGTCGGCGGCAGCCAGTCGAGCACGTACAGGCCGTTGCCCGACGTGTCGAACGTGTCCGGCACCAGGTTGCCGGCCAGGTCCAGGCGGGCCACCTCCTTCCCGGGGGTGGCGATCAGGATCTCCGTCCGCTTGCGGCCCGCAGGCAGGAACGGCGACGCGCCCGCCGCGGGCGGCGCGGTCAGCGCGACCCGCTGCCCGCCGACCGGCGCGGCCCGTGGCGCCCACCGCCCCCTGAGCTTGTACTCGCCGACGACCTGTCCCGTCCTCGTGTCGACGGTGCGCAGGATGGTGTCGCCGCCGGCATCCTCGGCGGCGAACAGTCGCGTCCCGTCAAGGCTGGTCACCGCGCCGGCGCTCGCGGTCGCGACCGCCGCGCCGCGCACGGCCGTCAAACCCCCAGAAACATCAACAAGGAGTACGTCGGGGACGCCGGCCGGCGTACCCGGAGAATTGGACTTTGTGTTGTCACAGCCGACAAGGGCGACCGTGGCGCCGAGACCGGCGGCGGTGAGCAGGTGGCGACGAGTCATCATGTGCGACTGACACCGCGGGAACCGGATCGGTTCCGCCGGTGTCACAGTGGTGCAACGGCGGAGACGGGGAGGACACGCTGGACGACACCGAGCTGGTCCTGGCGGCCCGGGAGGGCGACCGGGCGGCATTCGACACGCTGCTCGGGCGGCACCTCGCGGCCGCGCGGCGCACCGCGACCCTGCTCGGCGCCGGCAACGACACCGACGACGTCGTGCAGGAGGCGTTCGTCAAGGCGTACCGGCGCCTCGCCGACTACCGGGGCGAGTCGCCGTTTAGGGCCTGGCTGCTCACCATCGTCGCGAACGAGACCCGCAACCTGCACCGGTCCAAGCGCCGCCGCGACGACATGACCGCGCGGGTCGCGGCCGTCGCCGAGCGGTCCGAGGCCGGCCCCGACCGGCCCGTCGAGTCCACGCTGCACGCCGCCGACCGCGAACTGCTCGTCGAGGCCGTCCGCGGGCTCAACCCGGCCGAACGGGACGCGGTCGTGCACCGGTTCCTGCTCGACATGAGCGAGGCCGAGACCGCCGAGGCGCTCGGCGTGCCCCGCGGCACGGTCAAGTCGCGCACGTCGCGGGCGCTGGCGAAGCTGCGCGTCCGACTCGCCGCCGCCGTCGTGGTCGTGACCGCCGTGATCATCGTCGTGACGGTGCCGCCGGCCCGCCGCGCGGTCGCGGACATGATCGGCGACGTGTTGCGCTTCGCGGGCATCGAGGTGTTCACGGGCGCGGCGCCGGTGACGCTGCCGCCGTCGCCGAGCCCGCTGCCGTCGGCCGGGCCGACGGACCTGGCCGGCGCCCGCGCCGTCGCCCGGTTCCCCGTCGAGGTCCCCGCCGTCTGGGGCGCGCCGGAGCGGGTGGAGGTGGCCGACCCCGGGCCCGACGGCGCGCCCCGGGTGGTGACACTGATCTACCGGGGCGGCGATGTGCGCATCGACGCGTTCGACGGCGAGGTCGACCTCGGCTTCGCCAAGTCCACCCCGGACGTGCAGTGGGTCCAGGTCGGCTGGCGGCAGGGCATGTGGCTGCCGCGGCCGCACCCGCTCACCTACGTGGACCGCGACGGGCAGTGGCACACCGAGGCGGCCCGCCTGGCGGGACCCACGCTGGTCTGGCAGGTCGGCCGCGTCGCGTACCGCCTGGAAGGGCTTACGTCACCGGAGGACGCTGTCGCCGTCGCGGCCACGGTCGGATAGCCGTTCGGCGCCTTGCGGTCCGGCGACGTGCGGCGTAAGGATGCCCCGTGAGCGAGCGCAGCGAGCGGACCATCAGCTCGGCGGAACCACGTCGACGCCGGAGCGGAGCGGAGGCGGCGACGTGAGCTGGTCCATGTCTGGTGATGTCCACGCGTTCCTGGCGGCGGCCGGTGAGTTCCTCGGCGCCCGACCCGTCGACCACACCACACTGTTGACGGAGGCCGCGTACCTCGCCGCCCGGCCCAGCGATGATGCCGACCAGCTCTACGGCTGGTGGCGTGCCGACGACGGGATGGTGGCGGGCGCGTTCCTGCGGGCGCCCGGGCACGACCCCGTGTTGTCATCGATGCCCGATGAAGCGGTCACCGCACTGGCCGCGACCCTGCCCACGCTGCCGCCGGTGGGCGTTGACGGGGGGCTGGCCGACGTGGCGGTGGACGCCTGGCGGCGCGGTGGGGTGGCGCTGACCGAGCAGTCCCGCGTGCGGCTCTACCGGCTCGACCGGTTGCGCGCGCCGATGCCGCCGCCCGGACGCCCCCGGCCCGCCGACGACGGCGACCGCGACCTGCTCGTCTCCTGGTATGAGGCGCTCATGGCGGCCCACCCCGGCGACCCGAGCGAGCTGGCATACGTGGTGGACGACCCGCTCAGCTACGGCGGCATCGTGCTGTGGGAGGTCGACGGCGTGCCCACCGCGATGGCCGGGCGTAGCCGCGTTGTCGAGGGCATGGCCCGGCTCGGCGCGGTGTACTCCGTTGACGACCCCCGCCACGGGGACGCCGCGTTCGTCGCGGCCTGTGCGGCGGCTTCGCGGATCGCCGACGATGTGCTCGTCTTCGCCGGCGCGGCCGACCACACGGCCGACGCGGCGTACCGGCGCTGGGGCTTCGAGCCGGTCGTCGACCGGGTGCTGCTCGCGACCTAGGCCGTGGTGCATACCGCGGTGGCCGTGACATTCCACGAGATGTCAGTGGCGAGCCCTTCGGTCTGACCGCCGACGCGAACGCCGTTGCCGTCGACGTCGAAGGAGTCGACGACCACATTCGTCGTCGATCCACCCAGTCGTCCCATCACACCGGACAGCGTCGTGCCTGCCGGACAGCTCGCGCTGACGTACTTCTGGACGCTGGTGTTGATCGGACTCGAGACGTGCACCATCCGGATTCCTGGCAACTGCTCGTCAGCGCAGACCGAGACCGTCGTGACGTTCAACTCCGTCGGGGAGCCAGGTGAGTGGGCGGGTCCGAACGCCAGGAGTTTCCTGCCCTCCAACTCGTACATCCCTTTGAGGACAGCTCCACCCGTGATGTATCCGGTGCCGAGGACCTGCTGGTCTTCGCATCGACCGGCGGTAACCATCCCTGAGGTGGACTGGGACGCCCGCTCGATGTACGTGAACCCGGCCGGCTTGTAATAGCAGATCGCGGTCGCGGAGAACTTCCAGTTGGACTGGTAGCCGTCGGCGTCCTCCCTGGCCTCGAAGGACATGTGGCCAGGCTGGATAGCACTGTGCGGGCGCATCTTCGAAATGGTGACCTGGGCGGAGCCGCCCGTGATGCGCGCTCCACCGCTGATCGCGACATACCCGGCGGGACAGGTCATGCTCAGCTGCTTGGGCGAGGTGCTGTTCAACGCCGACGTCTTCGTCACGTACTGAATGAGGGACGCCGCCGACGCCGGGGCCTCGACGAGCAGCACCAGCATCGGCACGGAGACAATCAGCACCACCATGTACGCGCCCAGACGCGTCAACCTGCCCATCGCGCTCCCTCGAGGCCCTCCGATAGATACAATCCTCTCTATCTCTGGCGGCATTGGCAACCCGCGCTCGGAGCCGGTCGCACGACGCTCACCGGCCCGGTATCAGGGCTCACGGTCCCGCCCGACCTCGGCGAGGTGTTCGACGTCGTTGTACCTGGTCAGCCGGAGCCGGCCGGCCACAGCCGCAAACCGGGTAAAGGACGCGTTGGCCACGGGTCCGTCAACGACGACAGCCGCCAGCTCGGCCGGAGTGAGGTTCTCGATCAGGCGGCGCATCACCAGCACCACCGCGTCGTGGGCGATCACCCACACCCGCTGCCCCGCATGCCGCGCGTGCAGGTCGGTCACAGCCCGGGCCAACCGCACGGCAATGTCGTCGAACGACTCCCCACCAGGCGGTCGGTAGGCAAACTCGCCAACCTCACGCCGCCGCGCCGCCTCCTTCGGGAACCCGGCCTCGATCGCCGCCGACGTCATCAACTCGAGTCTGCCCATGACCCGGTCGCCCACGCGGTCATCGACGTAGGCCGACGGCAGGTCTGCCCCCATGTCGTGCGCCGCGGCGCGGGCCAGCTCCCACGTCTGTCCCGCCCGCCGGTACGGCGAGCACACCACCACCTGCGGCCGCTGCGACGGCCTCATGCCAGCCAACCGGCGCCCCACCGCCAGGGCCTGTGCGCGACCCAGCGGCGACAGCGGGACGTCAACATCACGGCCGACGACACCACTGTCGAGCCTGCCCGCCGCCTCCGCCGCGGCGAACGCCAGATTCGCCTCGCTCTGCCCGTGCCGCACCACAGTCAACTCGGCCATGACCATGCCCAAGGATTACAGCCGAATCGTCCGAGCAGGTCGGTTGCTGGGTCATCGGGAGGATCCCGAAGCGATCGGGTCGGAGGTCCTGACTCGTTTAGATCGTCGTTAAGCCAAGCGTAACTGTTCAGGTGGTCCGCGTCGGGGTGGAGATCGCCATCTCCGGTGCGGACGTGCAGTCCGAACGCCAGCTGTTGATGTGTGGCGGTCCATGATCGTTGAATGCCGTGCGGACGCGTAGTCCCGACGACCCGATAACCGACAAACCACCCCCCGCTAGTCGTGAAGACCGCCGTCTTCTGTACCAGAGCGCAGCCCAGCCACACTCCTGCACAGAAACCCCGATCTAGGTGCCAACGGGCGCCGGAGGCCCGATGATCGCGACGTTGAGCGGGAACGCCGGGTCCCACCCGAAACCTCATCATGACCGCTGTCTGGAGACGCCACCACCTGAGCAACCGATGGAGGCACGGACCGGTCGTACGTCACTCGGACTGGATACCTGAATAGTTACAGCCAAGCTTGGTAGGACTTAGAGTCAGGTGTGCGGGGTGATGGTGACATCGATGGTTTCGGTGCCGACGGCCCGTAGGAATGCTGCCTTCATCGGGCCGGTGCCGGCGGTGACGCCGAAGCGGACCCTGATCGTGCCGGTGACCGTTGCGCCGTCGGCGACGTTCTCCTCCTAGCTGGAACCGCAGGGCTCACCCGCGTGGGGATCGTCGCCGGCGGGTCCGTAGAAACGGAAGTTCGGCACGGTCGGTTTCTGCGGGGTGCCGGTGTTGTTGGTAACGGAAAGGTCGACGTACCAAACCCCGGCCACGTCGTAGACGCGGTCGACCGTGAGCGTGAGGCCGTTCTTGGTGGCGGTGGCCGGCGCCGCGCTGCGAACGCCGTCCCCATCGGGGGAACGCACCACGGTGTTAGGAAGCTGTGCGCTTCTCCGACTGTCGAACCGAGAGTAGGAACGGGCTCGTGCGTTCGGGCCATCTTCGTCTGACAATGGCACGTATCGTCTGGATCTCGCGGATAGCAGCGAGGCTTGCGGTTCGGCGGAACGTCGCATAGTCGGCGTCGCCCGCACCGATCTGTTCGAGGATGCGATCCAACCGCTCGTCGGTCAGGTCAACGGCGACGCGTCCGGGATCGATACGTGCCTTGGCGCGTTCGGCTGCCAATTCAGTGAAGGCGAGTGTCCGGCTGGTGACTGCCTCGGCCTGGTCCAGCGAGCGAGTTCCGGCCAGTGCCGGTCGTCGGGGTGATCCGGCCGAGAGGTCCACCCCCGTCGGCGAACTCGAACGTGCGGTCCGACCACGCTGACGTCTGCCGGATGGTCACCGTTCCGCCGCTGCCGAGGGTCACCTCGGCGCCGTTGATGGGCCGCCAGCCGCCGGGGCGGACGCTGACCACGAGGCGGCCGTCGGGCGTCACGACCGGATACTGGCGGCGGATGATGCCGTGCGGGCGGCACTCGGCGACCAGCGCGCCGACGGCGTCGAACACCTCGAAGCGCTCCGACCACGTGTGCCAACGGATCGTGGCCACCGTCCGCCCGTCGGCCAGCATGACCGGCGAACCCTCGACGAGGAACTCCTTGTCCGGCATGAACGGCGTCCCGGTGAACGGCGCCTGAAGATCAATAACTCGATGGTAGGTACCTGCGGCAACCCGGCCCACATATGATCATCTGCGTGCCGATGAGCCCATCCGCCGCGCTGCGGCCCACCTACCCGATCCGCACCGAGCGGCTGCTCCTGCGGCCGCTGACCGACGCCGACGTCGACGCCCTGCTCGCCTACCGCGGCCGTAGGGACGTCTGCCGCTACCTGCCGTTCGAGCCGATGACCCGCGAGGTGATCGAGACGCGGCTGGCGAACGACTTCGCGCGCCGGGAGCTGACCGACGAGGGCCAGGCCCTGACGCTCGGCATCGAGGTGGCGGCAACCGGCGCGCTGGTCGGCGACGTGGTGCTGTTCTGGCACAGCCGGCTGCACGAGTCGGGTGAGATCGGCTACGTGCTGCGCCACGACGTCACCGGCCGCGGCTACGCCACCGAGGCGGTGACCGAGCTGCTGCGCCTGGGCTTCGCGGAGCTCGGCCTGCACCGGATCATCGCCCGGCTCGACGAGCGCAACGAGCCCTCGGCCCGGCTGGCGCGGCGGCTCGGCATGCGCGAGGAGGCGCGCCTCGTGCACAACGAGTTCTTCAAGGGCGAGTGGAGCACCGAGCTCGACTTCGCCCTGCTCGCCGTCGAGTGGCGCGCCCGCACGTTCGGGTGAGGCCGCGTCAGCGCGCTCTCTCGTAGTACTCAATCTTGGCTTTTATGTAGCGGCGGCGGTCCCGCAGCGTGGCGATCTGCGCGCCCACCCGCTCGTCGTGCTCGCGCAGCAGCGCGACGCGGTCGGCGATCGTGTGGTCGCCGGCGCGGACCAGCTCCGCGAACCGCAGCATCTCGGCGATCGGCATGCCGGTGTCGCGCAGGCACCCGACGGTGCCCAGCCACTCGACGTGCCCCTCGGTGTAGCGGCGCTGGCCGGCGGCCGTCCGCTCCACGTCGCTGAGCAGGCCGATCTTCTCGTAGTAGCGCAGGGTGTCGAGCCCGAACCCGGTCTTCTCCACCACCTGCGCCGGCGTGTATGACGGCACCCGGCCATGGTCACACCTGGAGTGGGCTCCAGGTCAAGTGCTTGACCTGGACCGTGCTCCAGGTCCGAGAGTGGACCGCATGAGAATCGCATTCGGCACGATCCCCCTGGGCAGCGCGGTGGACCAGCGCGACAGCTTCGCCCTGCTCGACCGCTTCGTCGACGCCGGCGGCACGATGCTCGACACGGCCAACAACTACCCGTTCTGGGTGGAGGGCTGCACGGGCGACGAGAGCGAGGCCACCATCGGCGCCTGGCTCGCCGCCCGCGGAGGTGCTGTCCGCGACAAGATCTTCCTGGGTACGAAGGTGGGCGCGCGACCCGTCACGCCCGGCGACCGCACGCTCGACCACGTCGAGGGCCTGTCGGCCGGCACCATCCGGGCCGGCCTCGAGGCGAGCCTGCGCCGCCTGCGCACCGACCGCGTCGACCTCTACTGGGCGCACGTCGAGGACCGGTCGGTCACCCTCGACGAGACCGTCGGGGCGTTCGACGGGCTGGTCCGCGAAGGCAAGGTCGGCGCGGTCGGCGCGAGCAACCTGCCCACCTGGCGGCTGGAGCGCGCCCGCGCCCTGGCCGCGTCGTCCGGTCGGACCCCGTACACGCACGTGCAGCTGCGGCACACCTACCTGCGGCCCCGGCCCGGGGTCACGCTGCCCGAGGGTGGGCACACGCTCGCGTCCGACGAGCTGCTCGGGTACGTGCGCGAGGAGGGCGACCTGACGCTGTGGGCGTACAACACGTTGATGTTCGGCGCCTACACGCGGGCCGACCGGCCCATCGGGCAGATCTACGACCACCCGGGCACGACGGCGCGCCTGGCCGTGCTGCGTGAGGTGGCCGCCGAGCTGGGCGTGACCGCGAACCAGGTGGTGCTCGCGTGGCTGCTCGCCGACGGGGTCGTCCCGATCGTCGGGGTGTCCACGATGGCCCAGCTGGACGAGGCGATCGGCGCGGCGGACGTGAAGCTCGACGCGGACGTCCTCGCCCGGCTCAACGCGGCTGTCTAACCCCCTATCAACACGCCATTCGAGATCTGTCAGTACCCGCGCGTTCTGCAGGACGGTGTGCTCGACGGTCGACGCATTCTGTGGCGGGCGTTGTGACAGCATCTACAACCGATCATCGCGGGCCGCTTAGAATACTGAAGATCGACGGTCGTCCTTTTGGCGTATTAATTGCGGTGCGCAGAATCCAACGAATGAGTCCGCTACCCGTTTCGCCTACGCCAAGCCGACTTTGGACTATTGCGGGCACCGAGGAAAATACGAACTGAACGCTTGAGAAGTCGGCGTCGAGCGATTCGGATAGTAGGTGGAGTGCGTCCAGCAGTCTTGCCTCGTCCCTTTCATTGAACCCGCTCATAAGGGATAGGGATCGGACCTCGGTTATGTCGACAATCTGCAGAAGTCCGCTGTGCGGCTGTTCGAGCAGTGACGGCGGTACGACGAGGTCAACTTTGGATAGAACAATTAGGAGCGGCACCTGTGCAGCGTCACCCCGCGTTTGGCGCTTCAGGCGAGCGACGAGACGAAGGTCTTGGATTTCATCGTTCAGATAATTTGGCGATAAATACGATGTCAGTACCGACTCAATGGGTATAACATGAACCAAACCGTTGGCAGAGATCACGTATTCTAGGTAGCCAGGATCGCGCTGGTCTTCTTCGCCGAAGTCGAGCCAGTATTCTCCAGCCGAGTCGCCTAGTTCCAGGTTGACGCGTAGCCTTCGCGATTCCATGACGCCTTCATAAACTGAAATGCTGCCTTTGGCGGTAGAGCGGGGCCATACTTCTGACGAGAGATTGCGGATCGCTTGGTAGACAGAGATTATGGACCGCGACTCTGCGCTAAAGCGGAGATTTGGCAGCCGCTCGTTCATCAGAGTGTCGAAGACGAGCACGCTGAACATCGTTTTGCCAACGGCCGGAAGCCCGGTTAACGCCAGGCGGAGACCGTATGTTCGGACGCGCCGTAGTCTACGGACGAACAGCACGATCCCTGCGATGTAGAGCGTCGATAAGGCGATGCCGAGTAGAAGAAAGCCATAGGGTCCTTCTAGGGTGATCCGGTCCGCAATTGTAAGAACCATAAGAACGAGCGAAGATGCTGCAAAAACCAGCTGGGAAATAGTCCAGACTAGCTCGGTACGCTTCCCATTCGGCTTAAGGTCGTTTTCAAATGGGCTCACGCTTCGCTCCAAATAGCGTATGTGGCAACGGAGCAAAGCAGGGCTCCGATGAATAAGGCAACCATCCAGTGTAGTGCCGAAGGTGCATTTTCCGCAATGCGTATTGCGGTCTCCTGGAGAGTGGCCATGTCACAACTGATTGGGCACTTGGAAGCTTCGTGTGTGAGCCTGTCGGAATCCACAGCAGTATCGCGGTTAGTTGCTATGCCCGTCGCAAAGACAATCGCGAAAACGGCTGCAACTGCTACGAGTTTCCACGATTCGCCTCTTCCGGTAACAGCTCGGGCGAGTGCCGCGAACGCGACTGAAACTATCCCGAATGCTATGTCGGCGAGCGTGAGACCGGATATGAATGAGTAGTTTGGGCCGCTTCGAACGGTTGCCAACATGAAGGCGGGCACAATGATCGGCGCGATAACGATTGCTATCGTGTCTAAGATCTTGCTCGTTTTGGAGGGCGCTGCCGGGCCGATCGGCGCATGTGCCGCCTCGGCAATTGGGACTTGGTTTGGCAGAGCCGGCGCCTCAGTGTCTTCGGGCGTGCCAGCCACCAAGGTGCTCCTCCGCTAAAGCGAGTGATTCAAACTCGTACGAATTGCAGGTGGAGCCGTTGTGCTGGTCCGTGCCTCGAAGCTGGTGAGAGCTAACGGATTATGTCGAGGAGAATCGGAACCGAGTGTCGCTAGGTCGACGATTTGGGCGACAGGAAGCGACTGCATAAGTATAGATCTTATTAACGGCGATGCGTCGTTTGACTGGACTGCGGCGGAAACTACAGTTGTGATCGTTCGGAACGATAGTTGACCTCGCTCACGCTGCGACAACGGGTTCTAGCGCGTCAACGTGGCTGATCATGTAGATCGATAATTGGCTGATTTCGTAACGAGCGCAGCGGGTTGGCTCATCGGCCAGATCTACTACCACCCGGAGCGGCGGCGCGGATGGCGTAGCGCCGTACCGGGTGCTACGCCACCGCGCCGGAAGGGGCGAGGCGCTGGTTGCGCAGGCCCTCGCGCAGCTCGTCGTCGTGCATGACGAGGTAGACCAGCCCGCAGTCCTGCGGCCCGGTCACGCTGACCTGGCACAGCGTGCATTTCTCGCCCGGCCGGATCGGGCAGATCGCCTCCGGCCTGATCTTCGAAACGCCTGCCACGTCCCCATTGTGGGCGGCCGCCGGCCCGTCGGCATGGTCGCGCGCCCCCTCCGGGCGGGACCATCGTCCCAAACCGGACATCGACGCCGGATCCAGGATGGAAGTGGCCGCTATGTCGGCCCACGGAGTCCACAACTCAGTCTTCGGCGAGAGTATGGAGGCGCTTCGCCAACGACTCGGCGCGGCGGGTGTATCGCGAGTAGTCCGTTTCGCCGCGCTCGTCGGCGTCGGCGATCTCGGTGAAGAGCTTCGCGTAGTCGGCGGTGATGTTCCGGTAGCGGCTGGCGAAGTCCGGCTGCCGGGGCGCCGGCTTACCCTTCGGGGTCGTCGCGATGGGCCGTGCGGCGGCGGCGTAGCGCGCGTCGAGGTCGATGATCTGCTGGGCGACGACCGCCACGGCCGCCGTGCACAGGGTGCGGCTGTCGGTGGCGGCGTCGCGGCGGGCGTGCGTGACCGCCGCCCGCCGGCCCACGCGTCGGGCGGCCACGAACAGCACCGCGGCGCCCAGGACGACCGCGCCCACGGCCGCGCCGGCGAGCGTGTAGCGGGGCAGGGACGGGCTGATCGTGCGCGCGTCCGAGGGGATGAAGCCGGACTTCGCCAGTTGGTCGTAGTTGACGACGATGACCTTCACGGCGTCGATCCAGCGGTCGTGGAACGGGTCGACGCCGTCGGAGATCGTGGTCTCCACGGCGACCGCCCGGCCGAGGTACCTGTCGCCCTCGCGGTCGATCGTCGAGCAGCCGTACGTGTCCACGTCGTCGTCGCCGTCGGGCTTGAGAAGGACGACCACCGTGCCGGCCGCGGCCGTCTTGACGTCGTCGCACGCGTCGCTCAGGTCGTCGTCCGGGCCGAGAATGATGACGACGAGGCGGCGGTTGCCGATGACCTGCTCGGCCGCGGCGACGTCGAGGTCGATGCCGGGCGCGGCGTACACCGACGAGGTGCGCACCTGGCGGGCGACGGCGCCGTCGAGGATCCCGCCCGTCCACAGCGCCCAGCCGGCGAGCACGAGGCAGCCGAGCGCGGCGAGCCCGAACGGCGTCGCCAGCGCGCGGCCCAGCAGTCTCGTCATGCCAGCCGCCCCCGCAGGTACTCGTCGGGCCGCAGCCCGGGGTAGGGCAGGCGGCGGGCGACCTCGTCGAGGTCCCGGTGCGCGTCGTTGAGCAGCGAACGGGCCACCCGGTCGGGCAGGTTGTCGTCGAGCGACTCGCGGGCCACGACCAGGTTGCCGATCGCGCGGGTCAGCGCCTCGTCGTCGCGGGCGTCGGGCAGCCCGGAGATCTCCACCGCGAGGGCGGTGAGCGCGGCGAGCCGGTCGCGCAGGCCGGCGCCGCGCAGCGTGCCGAACCGGGCCGGCGCGGCGAGCGCGGGCCGCAGCAGCGTGCGCCCGGACAGCGCCAGGAACCCCAGCACGCAGGCGGCGAACAGCCACGGCAGCGCCGGCAGCGCCACCCGCAGCGGATCGAACGGCCGGTAGGGCGGCGGCTTGTCGAACAGGCCGCTGGTGCGGATGTCCGCGACCCGGCCGAGGTAGACGCCCAGGACGTTGGCCTGCGGGTACGCGAACCGGCTGAGCCGGTCGCCGAAGCGGGCGTAGAAGCCGGCGCTGGCGATCTCGGCGAACTCGTCCGCGTGCGGGCCGTGGTACTCGATCCAGTTGCCGTACATGACGACGAGCGGTCGGCCCGGGAAGAGGGCCGCCAGCGCCGGCCCGTAGTCGGGCGCGGGCCGGTCCAGTGGCTGTGCCGGCAGCGCCACGACCAGCGCGTCGTCGGTCCCGAACGCCTCGGCGGCCGCCCTGCGGGGCACGCTCGTCAACGTGGCCCCGGTGCCGAGATGCGCGCCGGTGGCCCGCAGGTCGGCGGCGACCGGATCGAGCTCCGACTTCGTGGGCGCCCGCCACGCCCCGACGTAGGCGTACCCGTCGACGTCGGGCTGGTCCGTCACCGCCGGGATGAGGGTGAGCAGCGCGCTGGTGACGTCGTTGCGGCCGAACTGGGCACGCCAGTCGGCCGCCCGGTCGCCCACGGCGACGTACATGTCGCCGGTCACCCGCGTACCGATGATCGTGATGGTGGCGTTCTCCACGTCGTTGACCTGTTGGCGCTGCTCCTCGGTCAGGCCGGGCGGGGCGACGAGGATGCGCACGTCCCGGCCGGCCGTGACGGCGGCGACCTGCCCGGCGTCCCAGACGGCGACCGCGCCGTCGAGGCGCACGACCGGGTTGGCGGCGACCATCGCGGTCATCTGCTCGACCGAGGGCAGTGTCGCGTCCGTCAGTTCGCCCGCCGACCCCTCGGCGATCGTCTCCCGTTCGGGCAGCTCGCCGTAGTGGACGTTCGCGCTCTGGTACTGCGCCGCGAGGAAGATGATCACGAAGGTAGCGGCCAGGCCGAGCAGTAGCCAGCGGACCCAGCCCGCCGGAAGGCGCTCACGCACCGGCCGCCGCCCGCCACAGCTCGTCGGCCGGTCGCGCGTAGCGCGCCGCCGCAGTCGCGGCGGACCGCCCGCCCCGGTCGGCGGCGATCGCCTCGGCGCGGGCGAGCAGCTGCTCGGCCTGCGTGATGGGGGTGTACGCCGCGTCGCGGCTCACGCGGGCGCTCTCGATGGCCGCACGTGCCATGACCCACGCCTCCTCGCGCGCGCCGGCCCGCGCCCGCCAGCGCGGCAGGAACGTGGTGGCGAACCCGGCGGCCAGCAGCAGGACCGCGCCGATCACCCAGACCGGCCAGTACGACGGCACGACAGCCTCCCCACGTCGTCGGCGCCCGGCCGATTCTTGCTGATCACGTCAAGGCGCGGCCACCGGGCTCGAAACCGAGGTGACACGGGCCGCGCATTCGGCGGCAACAATCGCGGGGTCTACTTCCGTTCAACCCGAGTTCCCCCCAGTGAACCGAGACCCGAGGTGTGACGGTGACGGATCGGCTCCCAGCGCTGCGCGCGCTCGCGGACGAGCACGCGACGCGGTTCATCCTGGCCACGTTCGTGGACCTCGACGGCAAGCCGTGCGCCAAGCTGGTGCCCGTTGAGGCGCTCGAGACGCTCGCCACCGAGGGCGTCGGCTTCGCCGGGTACGCGGCCGGCGCACTCGGCCAGCAGCCGTGCGACCCCGACATCATGGCCATCCCGGACCCGGCGAGTTTCATGGCGCTGCCGTTCCTGCGCGACGGGCTCGCGATGGTGCACTGCGACCCGCACGTGGAGGGCGCGCCGTGGCCGTACGCGCCGCGGGTCATCCTCAAGGCGACGCTGGCGCGGCTCGCGGCGTCCGGCTACGACGCCCGGGTCGGCGCCGAGGTGGAGTACTTCCTGCTCGACCGCGACACGTCGGCCGGCCTGCGCACCGCCGACGGCGACGACAAGGCGGCCCAGCCCTGCTACGACGCGCGCGGCGTGACCCGCATGTACGACCACCTCGCGGCCGTGTCCACCGCCATGAACTCCCTCGGCTGGGGCAACTACGCCAACGACCACGAGGACGCCAACGGCCAGTTCGAGCAGAACTTCACCTTCGCCGACGCGCTCACCACGGCCGACCGGGTCATCACGGCCCGCTACCTGATCGCGATGCTCGCCGAGCAGCGGGGCATGCTGGCCACCTTCATGCCCAAGCCGTTCGCCGACCGTACGGGCAACGGCCTGCACCTGCACCTGTCGCTGTGGCGCGACGACGACCCGCTGTTCCCCGACCCCTACGACGCGCGCGGGCTGGGCCTGTCCGAGCTGGCGTACGGGTTCGTCGGCGGGGTGCTCGACCACGCGCCCGGGCTGCTGTCGGTGCTGGCGCCGACGGTCAACTCGTACAAGCGGCGCGGCGCGGTCTCGACCACGTCGGGCGCGACGTGGGCGCCGAATCAAGCCAGCTACGGCGGCAACGACCGCACCCACCTCATCCGCGTGCCGGACGGCAACCGGATCGAGGTGCGCGGCGGCGACGGCTCGGCCAACCCGTACCTGGCGATCGCGGCGCTGCTCACCGCCGGGGTGGACGGCATCGAGCGCAAGGCCGACCCGGGTGCGCCCTGCGGCCCGGGCGAACACCCGACGAGCGCCGTCGAGCTGCCGGTCACCCTGCTGCACGCGGTGGACGCGCTGCGCGCCGACCCGCTCGTGGCGGGCGCGCTCGACGCGGCGGGGGAGGGCGTAAGCGGCTACTACGCCGACCGCAAGCGCGGGGAGTTCCTCGCCTGGCACAACACGGTGACGGGCTGGGAGACCACCCGGTACCTCACCGCCGTGTAGAAAGGACCAGCACATGTGCGGCATCGTGGGCCTGCACCTGCGCGACGACGCGCTGCGCCCGCGCCTGGGCGCGCTGCTGCGCGGCATGCTGTGCCAGGTGTCCGAGCGCGGTCCGGACTCGGCCGGTATCGCGGTCTACGGCGACGACTCCCTCGCCCCGGTCGGGCAGGCGACGGTGTCCCTGCTCGGCACCGACCCGTCCGAAGTGGCTATGGAAGGCGTGACGGTCGCCAGTCGCGGCGATGTCACGCTGGTCAGCGCTCCGGTGCCGACCGAGGTCCTCGCGACAAGGGTCGCGGCCGCGCTGCCGCACGCGGTCATCGTCGGCCGCGGGCCGGGCCTCGCGATCCTCAAGGGCGTCGGCCACCCGGTGACGCTCGCCGACCGGTTCGGGCTCGACACCGTCACCGGCTACCAGGCCGTCGCGCATACCCGGATGGCCACCGAGTCGGCGGTGACCGCCGCGCACTGCCACCCGTTCTCCGTCGAGGACGGCGTGTGCCTGGTGCACAACGGCTCGTTCGCCAACCACGCCACGATCCGCCGCGAGCTGATCGGCGACGGCGTCGCGTTCGACAGCGACAACGACTCCGAGGTGGGGGCGCGCTTCCTCGCGCACCGTCTCGCGGCGGGCGACGACGTGGAGAAGGGCCTGCGCCGGCTGTGTGAGCGCTTCGACGGCTTCTACACCCTTCTGGTGAGTACGGCCGACAGCTTCGCGGTCGTCCGCGACGCGATCGCGTGCAAGCCGGCGCTCATCGCCGAGACCGACCGCTGGGTCGCGATGGCCTCCGAGTACCGGGCGCTCGCCACCCTGCCCGGTGTCGAGGGCGCGCGGGTGTTCGAGCCCGAGCCGGAGGAGGTCTACTCGTGGACCCGCTAGACCTTGACCGGATGTCGGTCCGCGACGTCAACCGCTCGCTGCGGGAGCTGCGCGCCGGCGATGAGGTCACCGTCCTCAACCCGATGGGTCGGCACAACCTCGCCGTCGGGCTGGACAACGACGTGACGGTCAGGATCGCGGGCCCGGCCGGCTACTACGTCGGCGGCCTGGGCAAACGGGCCACCGTCGTCGTCGACGGCCCGGCCGGCTGGGGCGTCGGCGAGAACCTCATGTCCGGGCTGGTCCGGGTGCGCGGCAACGCCAGCCAGAGCGCGGCCGCCTCGGCCCACGGCGGCACCATCGTCGTGGACGGCGACGCGTCGCTGCGCGCGGCCATCTCGCTCAAGGGCGCCACGGTCGCGATCGCCGGCGACGTCGGGGCGTACTGCGGGTTCCTCGCCCAGGCCGGCACCGTGCTCATCGGCGGCGACGCGGGTCCCCACCTGGGCGACTCGCTCTACGAGGCGGTCATCTACGTGGCCGGCCGCGTCCGCGGTCTCGGCACGGACGCCCGGATCGAGGAGTTGACCGAGACGGACGTCAAGACCGTCACCGACCTCGTCGACCGGTACGGCTTCGACCACGTCGACCCCCGCAACGTGACCCGGGTGGCCTCCGCCCGCCAGCTGTACCACTTCGACACCCACGCCCACGACGCGTACTGAACGGGGGACGCATGAGCGAGCGTCAGCGAGCGAACCATCAGCTCCGGCGCCAGAGCGCAGCGGAGGCGACGGCATGAGCGAGAACTACACGTTCAACCCGGACGTGCTGGGCGAGATCCGGGAGCGGGCGCGGCTGGGCCGTTACCCGATCCGCGGCATGGGCGCCCGGCGGGCCGTGCCCAACTTCGACGACCTGCTGCTGCTCACGGCGAGCGCGTCGCGCTACCCGCTGGAGGGCTACCGGGAGCGGTGCGCGACCCGCACGGTGCTCGGCGAGCGCAACGCCCGGGAGCCGGTCGTCCTCGACATCCCGATCACCATCGCGGGCATGTCGTTCGGCTCGCTGTCCGCGCAGGCCAAGGAGGCGCTCGGGCGCGCCGCGTCGGAGGTCGGCACGTCGACCACCACCGGCGACGGCGGCATGACCCCCGAGGAGCGTAGGAGCTCGAAAACCCTGGTGTACCAGTGCCTGCCGTCGCGCTACGGGTTCAACCCCGACGACCTGCGCGCCGCCGACGCCGTCGAGATCGTCCTGGGCCAGGGCGCCAAGCCGGGCGGCGGCGGGATGCTGCTGGGCCAGAAGGTCGGCGCGCGGGTGGCCGCGATGCGCACCCTGCCCGAGGGCGTCGACCAGCGCTCGGCCAGCCGCCACCCCGACTGGACCGGCCCCGACGACCTGCGCATCAAGATCGAGGAGCTGCGCGAGGCGACCGACTGGCGGGTGCCGATCTACGTCAAGGTCGGCGCCACCCGCACGTTCCACGACGTGCGCCTCGCGGTCGCGGCCGGCGCCGACGTGGTCGTGGTCGACGGCATGCAGGGCGGCACGGGCGCCACCCAGGACGCGTTCATCGAGCACACCGGCATCCCCACGCTCGCCGCCGTGCGCCAGGCCGCCGACGCCCTGGCCGGCAACGACCACGTGAAGCTCATCGCCTCGGGCGGCATCCGCTCCGGCGCCGACGTGGCCAAGGCCCTCGCGCTCGGCGCGGACGCCGTCTCCCTCGGCGTCGGCGCCCTCATCGCCCTGGGCTGCAACGACACTGAGTACGACGGCCCGGACGGCACCCGCGGCGACGCCCGTCCCGGCTACGCCGCGCTGGGCATGGCGCCCGGGTCGTGCGTGGCCTGCCACACGGGCGGCTGCCCGGTCGGCGTCGCCACGCAGGACCCGGCGCTGTCGACGCGCCTCGACCCGGTCGAGGGCGGCCGGCGGGTCGCCAACTACCTGCGCGCCCTGGCCATGGAGACCACCATGCTGGCCCGCGCCTGCGGCAAGGCCGACGTGCACCACCTGGAGCCGGAGGACCTCGTCGCGCTCACCGTCGAGGCGGCGGCCATGGCCCGCGTGCCGCTGGCCGGCACCGACTGGATCCCCGGCCGGGAGGGGCGGTGACGCGGTGCCCGTCCACGTAGCCGTCGTCGGGGCCGGCCTCATGGGCTCGGCCACCGCCCTGGCGCTGGCCCGCCTCGGCGCCGCCGTCACCCTCTACGAGGCGCGCGAGTTCGGCCACGCGGCCGGCAGCTCGCACGGCAGCGCGCGCATCTTCCGCCGCGCCTACCGCGACCCGCTGTACGTGCGGATGACCGGCGAGGCCGCCGAACTGTGGCGGTCGCTGGAGTCGGCGAGCGGCACGCCGCTGCTCAAGGTCACCGGCGGGCTGGACTACGGGTCGGTGCGCGACCCGGTCGGCATCGCGGCGGCGCTCGCCGGGCAGGGCGTGGCACACACGCTGCTCACGGCCGACGAGGCGGCGAAGCGGTGGCCCGGGTTCGCCTTCGACGGGCCCGTGCTGTTCCATCCCGAGGCCGGCGTCGTCGACGCCGACCGGGCCGTCCGGGCGATGATCGCCGCGGCGGTGACGGCCGGGGCGCGGGCCGTCGCCCGTACCCCGGTGGTCAGGATCGACCGACGCGGCGCCGGCGCGCGCGTCCACCTGGCCGGCGGGGCCACACGGGTCGCGGATGTGGTGGTTGTCGCCGCCGGGCCGTGGCTGCCGGACCTGCTCGGCGACGTCGTGGCGCTGCCGCCCCTGCGGGTGACGCAGCAGCAGGTGTTCCACTTCCCGCGCCGCGACCCGGCCGCCGACTGGCCGGTGTTCGTCTACAAAGGACCGGATGCGCAGGTCTACGGGCTGCCGGGCGGGCGCGACGGCGGGCCGGGCGGCGCGGTCAAGCTGGCCGAGCACGACGGCGGGCACGTCACGACGGCCGACGCGCGCGACTTCGCGATCGACCCGGCGTCGCGGGAGCGGCTGCGCGCCCTGCTCGCCACGCGTTTCCCTGGCCTGGAGCCGGCGCCGTTCGCGCCGGCGAGCTGCCTCTACACGAGCACGGCCAACGAGGACTTCCTCATCGACCGGGTGGGCCCGATCGTGGTCTGTTCGCCGTGTTCCGGGCACGGGGCCAAGTTCGCGCCGCTCATCGGCGAGATCGCGGCGACCCTCGCGCTGGGCGGGCGCACCTACGACCCGCGGTTCACGCTGCGCGCGCACGCGGTCACTAGCATGATCGGATGACCGAATCCGGCGGACCTTTCGCCGACGGCGCGCTGGAGAAGACCATCGCGGCGCGGGTGCGCGAGTACCGGCAGGCCGCCGGGCTGTCCATCGCGCAGCTGGCGGCCGCCATCGGCCTGTCCAAGGCGATGCTTTCGAAGATCGAGAACGCGCAGACCTCCTGCAGCCTGACCACGCTCGGCCGGCTCGCCGCCGGGCTGTCGGTGCCTGTCACCGCGCTGTTCCGGGGCGTGGACACCGGGCGGGAGGCGGTCTTCACCCCGGCCGGCAGCGGCGCCGAGATCGTCCGGCGGGGGACCCGGGCCGGCCACCACTACCTGCTGCTGGGTGGCCTGCGCGGGGTGCACAAGCGGATGGAGCCGGTGCACGTCACGCTCACCGAGTCCAGCGAGGTGTTCCCGCTCTTCCAGCACCCCGGCACGGAGTTCCTCTACATGTTGGAGGGCGTCATGGTGTACGGCTACGGCGACAGCCGCTACACGATGCGGCCCGGCGACGCCCTGCAGTTCGACGGCGCGGGCCCGCACGGCCCGGCGGAGCTCGTCGAGCTGCCCGTCCGCTTCCTGTCCATCACGTCGTACGGCGACCAGGACCGCGAAGCGTGAGCTTTTCCTTGTTGGAAATGGTCGCTTAACAAACGGCGCTATCCCGCGAAACGACCTTTGAGTTCACTGCAGGCCAACATGGTTTCCTGACAGGATACTCAAGGAGTCTTTAGTGGACAGTGGAAGTACCGCGTGGCTGCTCGCCAGCACCGCGCTGGTCCTGCTCATGGTCCCCGGCCTGGCGCTGTTCTACGGCGGCATGGTCGGCGCCAAGCGGGTCATCAACATGGTCATGATGACCTTCGGCGCCGTGGCCGTGGTCTGCTTCATCTGGGTCATCTACGGCTACTCGTTCGCCTTCGGTGACTCGATCGGCGGCGCCGGCATCCTCGGCCTGGACACCGCGAACTTCGGCCTCGGCGGGCTGATCGCGGACAACCCGGACGCCACGATCCCGGCGTCGCTGTTCGCGGTCTTCCAGATGCTGTTCGCCGCGCTGACCACCGCGCTCATCGCCGGCGGCGTCGCCGACCGGATGAAGTTCGGCGCGTGGCTCGTCTTCACCGGCATCTGGGCCACCCTGGTCTACCTGCCGATCGCCCACTGGGTGTTCGCGTTCGACGCCGCCGACGGCAGCGTCATCGGCGGCTTCATCGCCAACAAGGTCAAGGCCATCGACTTCGCCGGCGGCACGGCCGTGCACATCAACGCCGGCGTCGCGGCCCTGGCCGTCGTGCTGGTGCTCGGCAAGCGCACCGGCTGGCCGAACGCCCCGCACAAGCCGCACAACCTGCCGCTCACCGCGCTCGGCGCGGGCCTGCTGTGGTTCGGTTGGCTCGGCTTCAACGGCGGCTCCGCCCTGTCGTCGGGCAACGCCGCCTCGGTGGTCGTGCTCAACACCATCTCCGCCGCGGCCGCCGCCGCGCTGGCCTGGATCGTGGTCGAGCGGGTCAAGGGCGGCGCCATGACCTCGCTCGGCAAGTCCTCCGGCATCGTCGCCGGCCTGGTCGCGATCACCCCGGCCTGCGGCGCGGTCAACCCGCTCGGCGCGCTCATCATCGGCGTCGTGGCCGGCGCCGTCTGCGCCCTGGCCGTCAACCTCAAGTACCGCTTCGGCTACGACGACTCGCTCGACGTGGTCGGCGTGCACCTGGTCGGCGGCATCATCGGCACGCTGATGATCGGCCTGGTCGCCACGGCCGACGCCCCGAACGGCCGCGACGGCCTGTTCTTCGGCGGCGGCTTCGAGCTGCTCATCGCGCAGGCCATCGCGGCCGGCGCCGTGCTGGCGTACTCGTTCATCATCACCTTCGCCATCGCGAAGGTGATGGACCTCGTCGTGGGCCTGCGCGTGGCCGCCGACGTGGAGCAGGAGGGCATCGACTCGGTGCACCGCGAGTCGGGCTACGACTTCCTCGGCCCGGACACGCCGGAGGCCGTCGAGGAGCGCGAGCCCGCCAAGGTCTAGGCGCCGCGAACGAAGGGGCGGCCCGCCACGGCGGGCCGCCCCTTCCGCCGTCGTCAGTCGTCGTGGTCACGGTGGAACCACCAGTCGCCGCGGACGTTCGTCCACTCCTCGACGGCGAAGCGGTTCGGCGGCGGCGCGGCGCCGTCGGGCAGGTACACATACTGGTAGTTGTACTGCAGGGAGAAGTCCTCCAGCTGGAAGTAGAGCCCGCCCCGGTCGCGGAAGACGCGCTCGACGTCCACACCGGACCGTTCGATCGCGGCCGCCAGGTCGGCGTAGTCCGTCGCGGCCCTGGCGTCGAACGGCGCCACGTCGTCCCCGCACACCGCGTCCCCGTCGCGGTAGTTGCCGTGGGGGTACTCCAGGACGCGGCAGTCCTGCGGCGAGTGCAGGTAGAAATAGAGGTCGAGCTGTTGCGCCAGTGGCAGCACCTGGCGGTCGAGGCGGTCCACGTCGGCGAGCCGCTTGGCGTCGCCGAGCGGGCGACCCGGGGCGATTCTCTCCACGAGCCCGGCGATAGCGCCGCTGCCGGGCAGGCTCACCTCGCCGTGGCCCGGCACGGGCAGCGGACCCGCGACGGACAGCGCCAGGTAGGCGGCGGTCGTGCCGGCGACCGCCGCGGCGGCGTGCCGGAACCGCCGGCGGCGCAGCGCGCGGCGCGCGCGGGCGGTGACGGCGCGCGCGTCGAACGGCGCCGCAGGCAGGCCCGGGGCGTTCGCGCGCAGGTACTCAACAACGGGGTCCATCACTGCCCTCCTTCCGTGATCAGGGTGCGCAGCCGGGCCAGGGCCCGGGCGTTGTGGGACTTGACACTGCCGACCGAGATGCCCAGCTCGCGGGCGGTCTCGGACTCGGTGAGGTCGAGCAGGTGCCGCAGCACCACGACCCGTCGCTGCGCCAACGGCAGCACCGCCAGCGCCCGGATGACCTCGTTGCGTTCGTCGACCGCGTCGGCGTGGCCGGCCACCGTGTGCTCGGGCAGCGCGTCCGGGGACGTCAGCACCTCCCGACGCGTGCCGCGCCACCGGTCGATCCGCAGGTTCACCAGCACCTTGCGGGCGTACGCCCGGGCGTCGGCGCGCTGCGCGCGGTCCCACGACCGGTAGGTGCGTTCGAAGGTGGTCTGCACCAGGTCCTCGGCGTGCCCACGGTTGCCGGCCAGCAGCAGCGCGACGCGCAGCAGGTACGGACCGACGGCGGCGACGAAGGCCGCGAACTGCTCGTCCCGGCTGCCGGGCGGCGTGCCCTCGACGCGCGGATGCGCGTCGGACAGCTCCGTGGCCTCCGGGACGCTCACGGGTTCGGCGTTCATATCCACTACCACGGCAGTGTGCGCCGAAAGGTTGTCACGCGGGCGCCCGCCGCCCTACAGCCCGAACGGCATCGGCATCATCCCCTGCTGCACCAGCACGTACCCGAGCGCGAGCACGCCGACCAGGAGAAACGCCTTCGGCCGGACGGCTCGGTCCGCCGAGGCGAGGGCGGCGATCACCAGGCCCACCGGCGCGGCGATCCCGACCGCCACGACCCACGCGTGGAGCACGGACGAGATGACGAAGCGCGGGAGGAAGTCCGGGTCGAAAGCGTCGGCGGGCGTGTCGTAGACGTCGCCGAGCAGCGGAACCGCGGCGGCCATGAGCGCGAACGTCGCGGCGGCGGCCACGACCGCCATCCGCCCGAGCCGGCCCAACAGGTCCAGCCCGCGTTCCACCGCGCCGGGCACGCTGACCAGCACCGCCGCCGCGGCCGCCAGCAGCACCGGCCACGCCAGCAGCCCGGCCGGCACCTCGAAGCCCGGCGGGCGGCCCAGCAGCTCCGACGTCGCGGCGAGCTCGACGGCCACGCCCGCCCACGCGGCGACGACGGCCACCCGCGTGCGCCCGACAAGCACCGCGACGCCCGCGACGAGCCAGACCGCGGCGCGCGCCCAGGCCACACCGGACAAGGGCGCCAACCCCTCACCGGTACGGGCGAGAAAGGCGCCCTGTTCGACCAGCGGCCGCAGTTGCCGCCCGGCCAGGGCGAGCACCGCTATGACCGCCAGCACCGCCGCCGCGTCGTACCACGTGCCGCGCCCGGCGTCGTCTTCCTCCGCCACCCGGTTCCTCCCCGTCCGCCGTGTGGTGATGACCGGACGGTAGCCTCCGCGCGACAGTCGCGCTGCCCCGTCAGCGCGCGAGCTGCTGCAGAGTCAGCGCCAACGGCAGGGGCAGGAGGAACTGGACGCCCGCGTACGCGACCACGGCCGCGCCCAGGACGGCGTGGACCCGCCCGCGCGTGCGGGGTTCGATGCCCGCGACGGCGGCCACGACGAGGGCGAGCGGCACCAGGATCGTCACCACGACCGCGGCGACCGCCAACAGCGGCCCGGGCACGACCCAGCCGCGGAGCATGAAGAGCAGGAGAACGACGACGCCCGAGCAGGCGATGACCGCCCCGGCGACAAGCAGCCGCGTCAGCCCGCGTCTGCCGAGCACGGCGTGCCCGCGCGCGACGGCGCCGCGCACGCTGAGCGCCCCTGCGGCGCCGATGCCGAGGGTCAGCGGCCAGATGGCCGCGACCAGCGCGAGGTCCGGCGCGGCCGCCAGGAGCATCACGATCCAGGGCGACGCGCCGCAGGTCACGATGATCACGCCCACCCACGCGCAGGCGGTCGCCGGGCCCTGCCGGCCGAGCGCCACGGCGACGCCCACCGTGAGCCAGCAGGCGCTCGTACCGATAACCCCGGGCAGGCCGCCGGGCGCGAGTGCGAGCACGACCTCAGCGTCGGGGAGCGCGAGGCTGGCGACGTACTCGACGAGGAGCTGAAGCTGTTGCCCGGCGACCGTGAACGCGGCGATGACGACCACGACCGCCAGCGCGTCGCGCCGGCTGTCAGGCCTCCGGGCGGCGTCCGTCGCCTGGGGATCGCCGGGCGTCGGATGGGTCATGGTCGATGACGTTAGCGGCTCCCGCTCGTGGGCGAACAGTCCGGGTCAGGCGGCGGCGACGCGCGGCGGTCCGGCGGCGGGCTGCCGGTCGATGCTGGTGGGATCGACGCTCCACGCGCGGGCGACCGTCATGACGTCGTGCTCGGACACCAGGATGTCCACGTCGTCGTCGGGTTCGGCGGGCAGTCCGAGGGCGGTCTCCACCTCGTCCGGCCGGCCGTGCCACGCGACGAGCTCGCCGGTGTCCCCGGCGTACCCGAACTCGCGCAGCACCGTCCCGTGCGCGGCGCGCGCCCACCGGTGGGTCTCGACGACGCGGTGCGTGGCGAACAGCTGCACCTCCGTGCCGAGGTCGACGGAGAGCTTCGCGATGTCGAGGTCGTGATAGCGGAGCATCAGCCAGCGGCCGGCCACGAGCTGCCAGGCCCCGCCCGCGCCGGGCAGCGGCGGGGTGACGACCAGCCGGTTGTCGGTCAGGTACGCCATGTCGACGGCCGTGCGCCAGGGCGCCGGCCCGAGGTCGCGCAGGCCGAGCGCGGCCACGGCGGCAGCCCCGTCGCGCACGGCCAGCCAGGCCTGCTTGTGGCCGAAGCCGACCATCGTCCCACCGTCCACGGTTGCGACTCTACGACGTGAGACGGCCGGGGCCGCCCGGTTGGGCGGCCCCGGCACGGGTGACTCACGGGGTGTAGGTGACCCCCGGGAAGTCGATCTTCGCCTGGTCGAGCTCGGCCTGCCACCGGGCGGGCCAGCTGAACGCGGTCGCGGGTTCCTTGGTCGGTAGGCGTGCGCCAGGGCACGCCATGCCGTCACCTGGCATGGTCATCATCGCGTCAGATCCCCCGTGGCGCCGCGGGCAACGTTGCCAGCGGCGCATGCTGGCGTCCACAGTGGACGCGCAGTGATGCCTGCTGAAACCTTGTGGGCTCAACGCGGGTGCCCCGGCCGGTTGCCAGCCGGGTACCCGTCGCGGCCAGCTTAGGTCGGCCGCGCCGGAGGGCAATCGCGCGTTCCGATGTATGGATTAGGGATCCTCAGGATCGCGGTCCGACGGTCGGTCATGCGGCGCGAAACGCCCGCGATTGCCGTGCCGGCCGGCCCGGCCACCGATAACCTGCGGGTGAAGGCACAGTCACCGACCAGGGGAGATCCCATGGGATCCGTGCTCAACCCGTACCTGAGCTTCGCCGGCACCGCCCGCGAGGCGATGGAGTTCTACCGGACCGTCTTCGGCGGCTCACTGACCCTGAACACCTTCGGCGAGGCCGGCGCGCCCGACCCCGAGATCGCGGACCAGATCATGCACGCCAAGCTGGACACCGACGCCGGATACACGATCATGGCGTCGGACACCCCGCCGGGCATGGCCCACAACCCGGGCGACACTATCTCGATCAGCCTGAGCGGCGAGGACGCCGACCTGCTCAGCGGCTACTGGGAGAAGCTCTCCGCCGACGGCACGGTCACGGTCCCCTTCGAGAAGCAGATGTGGGGCGACACCTTCGGCGCCTGCGTGGACCGCTACGGCATCCCCTGGATGGTCGACGTCGTCCAGAACGCCTGACGTTACCGGCCTTGCGTGCGGAGCTCCGGGCGGGAGTTCCGCACGTAGGTGACCTTTCCTCAGGCCCACGCGAGCACGCCGACCACCGGCAGCAGTGTCGACAGTGGTCAGCGGCGCGCCAGCGCCCGGTCGTCCGCCATGCCCGGCAGGCTAGCGGGGTGCCGTCGCCGGCTCGTCCCAGTCGACGCGGTAGTCGTACATCCAGCCGAGCAGATCCTTCTCGGCCACCCGGCGCATCACGACGGGCAGGATGAGGTCGCGGATCGCGGCCCCGACCGGCCCCTGCATCTTGCCGTTGCCGTTGCGCCTGCCCTGCGCGACGACCCGCTCGACCCGCTGGCGGCGGGCGGCCCGGAACGCCGTGAACGCGACCGCCGGGTCGTCGAGGTCGCGCAGGCACCGGCCGAGGACCACGGCGTCCTCGATGGCCAGCGACGCGCCCTGACCCGACGACGGCGAGGCGGCGTGCACCGCGTCGCCGACGAGCACCATGCGGTCGTTGTGCCAGGTGGGCACGCGCGGGAAGTCGTAGGTGTTCCAGGCCGGGAAGATGTGCCCGGTCGCCGCGATGATGTCGAGCATCGGGCCGGTGTCGTCGGCGAAGAGGTCGACCAGGCGGGCGCGCCACTGTCCGGGCGTGATGGCGGCCAGCTCCTCGCGGGTCGGCTCCCGCTTCGCGGGCGGGTTGGCGAACCACCACACGCCGCCGTCGGGGTGGCTGAGGTAGCCGAAGAAGCAGCGGCGGCCGAAGACGAAGTGCGCCACGCCGGGCCGGCCGGGCAGGCTCAGGCCGTGGGCGTAGCCGCCCGTGTTGAGCAGGCCGATGTGCCGTGCGGCCGGCGCCTTCGGGTCGATGATCGTGCGGGTGCGCGAGCGGAGCCCGTCCGCGCCGATGAGGATGTCGCCCTCGGCCGTGGTGCCGTCGGCGAACCGGGCGCGCACGCCGGTCGGGGTGGTCTCGGCGTCGACGAGCCGCTTGCCGTACTCCACGGCGACGCCGCGGCGCACGGCCTCGTCGCGCAGCGCCGAGTACAGCTCGGCGCGGGTGACCGTGCGGGCCCGCATCGGGGCCGTGGCCAGCTCGCGGCCCCGGCTGACCATGACCATCGCCGGGGTGTCCATGCCGAGGTCCGCGAGGCTCAGGTCGAGCACCTCGAGGGCGGCCAGACCGTTCTCGGCGAGGGTGAGGAACGCCCCGACGCCGTCAGAGCCCTTGTCGTAGGCCTCGTAGACGACGGGGTCGAGCCCCGCCTTGCGCAGTGCCAGGGCGGTGACCGGACCCGCGATGCCGCCCCCGATGATCAATGCTCGGCTAGTCATAACTACACTATACATATTATGACTATGGTCGGGTCAAGGCCTTTAGGATCGTGACCATGTCGGAACCGCGACGATCCGTGCTGGCCCTAGCCGTGCTGTCGATGCTCACCGAGGAGCCGATGCACGCGTACCGGATGCAGCAGCTGATCAAGGAGCGGCACAAGGACGACGTCGTCAACGTCAGCCAGCGCACGAGCCTCTACCAGACGATCCAGCGCCTGGCCCGCGACGGCCTCGTCGAGGTCGAGTCCACCGAGCGCGCCGAGAACCGCCCCGAGCGCACCACCTACCGGATCACGGGCGCCGGCCGCGACACGCTGCGAGCGTGGCTGTTCGCCATGCTGTCCACCCCGGCGGCGGAGTTCCCCGAGTTCCCGGCCGCCCTGTCGTTCCTGCCCAACCTCGCGCCGGCCCGGGCCATCGAAGCGCTGACGGTGCGCGCCGACCGGCTCGCCGAGCGGATCACCGCCCTGGGCGAGGAGATGACGCAGGTCAGCTCGTTCGTGCCCCGGCTGTTCCTCATCGAGACCGAGTACCAGCAGCGGGTCCTCGAGGCCGAGCTCGCCTACGTCCGGGGCATCCTCGACGACCTGCGCGCGGGCCACCTCGCCTGGCCGGACAACCTGTGACGTGGCGCCCGGGGGATGATCCCCACGACCTGGTGCGCGCGCACACGGCGTACTCCTGTGTGGTGGGTTCGCGGGCCTACGGCCTGGACGGGCCCGACTCGGACATCGACCGGCGCGGGGTCTTCGTCGTCCCGACGCCCGCGTTCTGGGGCCTCGACGACCCGCCGACCCACCTCGACGGGCCCGCCGAGGAGCAGTTCTCCTGGGAGCTGCGCCGCTTCTGCGAGCTCGCGCTCACGGCAAACCCGACCGTGCTCGAATGCCTGTGGTCACCGCTCGTCGAACACGTCACCGACACCGGCCGCGAGCTGCTCGCCCTGCGTGGCGCGTTCCTGTCCACGCGCCTGGCAAAAACCTACGGGGAGTACGCCCGGGAGCAGCTCAACCGCCTCGACGCCGCCCGGGCGCGCACCGGGGAGATCCGCTGGAAGCAGGCCATGCACATGCTGCGGCTGCTGATGNGCCCCCCCCCCCGGCGACGTGCTCGTCGACGTGTCGGCGCACCGCGACCGGCTGCTCGCTGTGCGCGCCGGCGCGCTTGGGTGGGACGACGTCGCCGCGTGGGCCGCGGAGCTGCGCGCCGACCTCGACGCGGCGGCCCGCGCGACGGCGCTGCCGGCGGAGCCCGACCGGGCCGCGGTGGCGGACTTCCTGGTCCGCACCCGACGCGCCGGCGCGGCCGACGATCTCAGGCGGTGAAGCGGCCGGCCAGCTGCCGCAGCTCCACGGCGGTCTGGGCCAGGTGCCGGGCGGCCCGCAGCGAGTCGGCGGCGTCGGTGGAGGTCTGTTCGCTCGCCGCCGCGATCGTGGTGATCGTCTCGCCGATCGCGGTGCTCTGGCCGACGGCGGCGGCCATGGTCTGGCTCAGGTGACCCGTCGTCGCGCTCTGCTGCGCCACGGTCGAGGCGATCATGGTCTGGAACTCGCTGATCTGCCCGATGACGGCTGTGATCTCACCGATCGCGCCGGCCGCGTTCGCGGCCCCGGCCTGGATGGTGGCCACCTGCCGGGTGATGTCCTGGGTGGCCCGCCCCGTCTCCTGGGCGAGATCCTTGACCTCGCTGGCGACGACCGCGAACCCCTTGCCGGCCTCGCCGGCGCGGGCGGCCTCGATGGTCGCGTTGAGCGCGAGCAGGTTCGTCTGATCGGCGATGCGGCTGATGAGGCGCACGACGTCGCCGATCTCCGCCGAGGCGGTGCCGAGCTGTTCCATGATCGTGTCGGTGGTCGCCGCGATGGCGACGGCGCCGGTCGCGACCTGCGCCGCGTCGGTGGTGTTGCGCGCGATCTCGTTGATGGAGACGCCGATCTCGGCGTTGCCGTTCGCCGCGTCGGTGACGCTCGCGCCCACCGTGCGCGTGGTCGCGGCAGCCTCGACGGCCCGTTCGAAGGTGCGCCCCGCCGAACCCGCGATGCGCTCGGAGGCGTGCGCGGCCTGCTGCGCGGTGGCGGCGACGAGGTCCGCGGAGGCGGTGAGCTCGGCGACCGTCTCGCGCATGGTGCCGATCGCGGTGTCCAGGAGCCCGGCCATCGTGCCGATCTCGTCCCGGGACGTCACCTCGGCGGTGCGGGTCAGGTCGCCCTTCGCGAGGCCGCCCAGCACGCCGGAGACGCGGCGCAGCGGCCGGACGACACTCGCCGTGACGAGCGCGCCCAACGTCACCAGCAGGATCGTCGAGAGCGTCCAGACCGCGATGCCGACCGTGCGGGCCTGCCGCTGCTCGGCCCGCACGGACGCGTCGACCTCGCTGCCGTAGCGGTCCAGCGCGTCGCTGACCGCGGGCAGCTGGGTCTCCACCGCGGCGAAGGCGGCGTTGAAGTCGTTCAGCGACGCGCCGTCGCGGGCCTGCGCCGCGTTGTCGAGCGTCTGCTGGGCGATGCGGAGGTAGTCGTCGACCACCGGCCGGACGGCGGTCGCGGCGGCCGAGACGCTCGTCGGGACGTCCGCGCCGCTCAGTTCGGCGAGGTGGCTACGCATGATCTCGGTGTGCGCGGCCAGGTCGGCCGCGATCTCGCCGCTGCCGGTGCCGGCGACCACCGCGCGCAGGATGTCGCCGCGGATCGCGTCGTGGGCCATGTCGGCCTCGAGCGCGGTGCGCGTCAGGGCGGCGGAGCGGACCAGCTCCGCCGCGCGGTCGGCCGCGGCCGTCTGCGAGCTGATGTTGACGACGAGGCCCACGCCCACCCCGACCACGCCGGTGGTGACGAGGATCGCGAGCTTGGTCCGCACCCGTACGTTGCTCAGCCAGGTCATCCGCAGTACCGCTCCGTCCGGGTCGCCGTGTGGTCAAGGCTCCTGATCGGGCATCCTGCGCGAATCTTGAGAAAAAAGATCTCATGACCGATCCGGCTGGTGGGACACTTCGTCGTCCGTAGCCGACCCCCGGGAGACCCTCGATGACAACCGTCGATCTTGACACCGCCCTGCCGGCGTGGCTCGGCGAGGTCGCCGCCTCCCAGCCGTACCCGCTGATCTTCGCCACGGTGTCGGGCGCCCACCTCTACGGGTTCGCGTCCGTCGACTCGGACGTGGACCTGCGCGGCGTGCACTCCCTGCCGGCCGCCGAGGTGGTCGGGCTGCGCCCCGGGCCGGAGACGCTGCAGCACATGGGCGACCGGGACGGGGTCGAGCTCGACCTCGTGACCCACGACCTGGCCAAGTTCTGCCGCCTGCTGCTGCGCCCCAACGGGTACGTGGCCGAGCAGCTGCTCTCGCCGCTCGTGGTCGCCACCGGCGACGTGCACCGGGAGCTGGTCGCGCTCGCCCCGGCGTGCCTGACCAGCCGGCACGCGCACCACTACCGCGGCTTCGCCGCCACCCAGTGGCGCCTGTACGGGCAGACCGGCCAGCTCAAGCCCGCCCTGTACACGCTGCGCGTCCTGCTCACCGGCATCCACCTGATGCGGACCGGCGAGGTGGTCGCGGACCTCGACGCCCTGTGGCCCGACCACGACCTGCCCTACGTCGCGGACCTCATCGCCGCCAAACGCCTCGGCGAGCACGCGGCGCTCGGCGACATCGTCGCGGCCGACCGCCTGGCGACCGACGTGACCCGCCTGAACGAGACGCTCGACGCCGCCGCCGCGGCCAGCTCGCTGCCGGAGGCGCCGACGGCCGGCGACGCCCTGCACGACCTGCTCGTCCGGGTCCGCCTGGAGGGCTGAGCGCGCGGTCCACACCTTGGGATCCCGCCGGTGCATCGATAAGAGCAAGATGATCTTCTGGGGCGCGGGGTCGCGGCTTGGGCGGGGAATGTGGTGAGGTGCCCCCGTGGGTGTTCTGTATGACTACTTCCGCGCGTCGGACGACGCGACCGTGGTCGACCTGCTGGCCGCCAACGGCGACTGGTACGGGGCCACACATGCCGACGGATCGGCCGTCGACGTCGTCGAAGCCAAGTCGCTGGACCCGGACGTGGTCGTCGGCAAGGTCGTGGCCCACATCCGCGACGTGCCGTGGAGTCCCGGGACCATGGGCACCGGGCTCGTCGAGCCTGCGGAGGACGAGGGACCGTGGGTGGTGCGGATCGCTGACGAGGCCCGCGACACGCTGGCCGACCTGCCGGACGACAGGTTCCGCGAGCTCGCGGCATGGTGGGCGACGATCGAGGAGTTCGCGAGGTGGTCCCGGCTCGACGACGAGGACGTGGAGATGCTGCGGGAGAAGCTCGCCGAACTGGTCGGGCTCGCCCGTCGCGCCCGCGCCGCGGACGACCGCCTCTACTGCTGGATATGCGTCTGAGCTGGGCGCGACTTGGCACCCGTGGGCGGCGACATCGGACCTGCTGCGACGTTTGGCGCCATAGCGTTGGTATACGGGCCGGGATTCCAGTGCTATGGCGCCATAGCACCGGGATCGTGTAACGGTGACCTCATGCGCGAGGAGTACGAGGTGCGGGGCGAGGTGCCCGGCGTGGGGGAGTACCGGCGGTTGCGGGAGGCGGCCGGGCTCAGCCCGAAGGGCGTCGAAGCGGCCGAGAAAGGGCTGCCGAACACGTGGTGCGGCGTCACCGTCCGGCGGGGCGGTGAGGCCGTCGGGATGGGGCGGATCGTCGGGGACGGCGGGTGTTTCTTCCAGGTCGTGGACATCTGCGTGCTGCCGGAGCACCAGGGCAGGGGCCTCGGTAAGCTGATCATGCGGGCGCTGCTCGACGAGTACGACCGGCGGGCGCCGGCCTCGGCGTACCTGTCGCTGATCGCCGACGGCGACGCCCAGCATCTCTACCGGCAGTTCGGCTTCGTCGACACCGCGCCCGCGTCGGTCGGGATGTTTCGACAGGTGAAGAAAATCTCCTAGGAGCAGCTGACCGGGTCCACGTAGGGTGTCCGGACGCCCTGTCAGCCCCTGGTCCGGACCGTGGAGGCCCGTTTGTCCGTCTCGCTCGGTTCGTGGCGCGCGCCTGTCGTGCTGGCGTACGTCGCCTTCGTCTTTGTGGGGATCAACGCCGGGGTCGGCACCGTGCTGCTACCCGCGCAGATCGACGACTACCACGTCGACATGGCGACCATCGGCCTGACCTTCTTCACGTTCTCGGCCGGCTTCTTCCTGGCCGGGGCCACCAGCGGCGCGCTGATGCACCGGTTCGGCACCCGGCTGACCCTGGTCGCCGCCGGCGGCGTGTTCGTCGTGGCGGCGCTGGCCGCCGCGGCCCGGCCGCTCTTCTGGGTGTACGTGGCGATGCAGATCCTGGCCGGCTACGCGATCGGCGTGCTGGAGACCGTGCTCAACGCCTACCTGGCGACCCTGCCGGCGGCCACCACCCTGATCAACCGCCTGCACGGGTTCTTCGGCGTGGGCGCGCTGGTCGGCCCGCCGTTCGCCGCGTGGGTCCTGCACGACCTCGGCCGGCAGTGGACGATGGTCTGGCTGCTGCTGGCGTTGGCCGGCGTCGCGCTCACCGTCGCGTTCCTGCTCGTCTACCCCCGCACCAACGGGGCCGCGGGCACGACGACGACGGGCAGGCAGCGCCTGCTCGGCCCCGTCCTGCGCTCGCCGGCCGTCCTGCTGGCCGCCAGCTTCCTCGGCGTGTACGTGGGCCTCGAACTCGGCGTGGGCAACTGGGGCTTCACCTACGCGGTCGGCGAGCACGCGGTCGGCGACCTGGCCGCCGGTTGGATCATCAGCGGGTACTGGCTGGGCCTCACCGTCGGCCGCTTCGTGATCAGCCCGCTGGCGACCCGGCTGGGCTGGACCTCGGCCCGGATGATGTTCGCCTGCCTGTTCGGCGTGATCATCTCCTCGCTCCTCGTGTGGGTCGCCCCCGTCGCGGCCGCGGCCGGCATCGGTTTCGTCGCGTTGGGCTTCTTCCTCGGCCCGCTGTTCCCGACCGCCATCGCCGTGATGCCCGAGGTGACCGAGGAGCGCCTCGTCCCGACCGCGATCGGCATCCTCAACGGCATGTCCCTGGTCGGCGGCGCCGCGCTGCCCTGGGTGGCGGGCGCCATCGCCCAGGGCGTCGGCCTGTGGACCCTCATGCCGTACGCCCTCGCCCTCGGCGTCGTGCAACTCGTGATCTGGTGGCTGCTGGTCGCCCGGATGCGCGAGCCCGTGCCGCAGGCCGTGGTGACCGCGCGAGAATAGATCTCCGGGGCGATGTCGAGGATCGCCGGGCGGCTCCGTCTGGGTGGTGTGACCGCGCCACCGGGGTGCGGCGGAGCCCGGAGAGGGGCCAACGATGAAGTACCTGCTGTTGATCTACGGCAACCAGGAGAAGTGGGCCTCGATCCCGCCGGAGACGTTCTCGGCGGAGGTCGCCAAGCAGGACGCCTTCAACCGGAAGTACAAGGAGACCGGCGAGCTGCTCGGCGCCTACGGCCTGTCGGACGCCGTCGCGGCCCGGCAGGTGACCCGCGTCGCCGGTGCCCCGGCCATCACCGACGGCCCGTACCTGGAGACCAAGGAGTACATCGCGAGTTTCTACCTGCTCGACGTCGCGAGCGACGAGCGGGCCCTGGAGATCGCCGCGGACATTCCCTGGGCCGACAAGGACCCCGTCGAGCTGTGGCCGATCCTGCACGAGGCGCCCGAAGCGTGACCACCGACCGGCGCGTCGAGGACCTGCTGCGCGAGCTGGCGCCGCAGGTCCTCGGCGCGCTGATCCGCCGCTACGGCGCCTTCGACGCGTGCGAGGACGCCGTCCAGGACGCCCTGCTGCGCGCGGCCACCCACTGGCCCGCCGGCGGCGTGCCCGACAACCCGCGCGGCTGGCTCGTCACCGTCGCCCAGAACCGGGCCCTCGACGAGTTCCGGGCCGCCGCCGCGCGCCGACGCCGCGAGGTGGCCCGGTTCGTGGCGACCCCGCAGGCCGAGCTGCTGGGCCGGCCCGCCGACGCCGATCACGACGCGGACCGCGACGACTCGCTGCGCCTGTTGTTCGCGTGCTGCCACCCGGACCTGTCCGCACCGAGCCAGATCGCCCTGACCCTGCGGGCGCTGGGCGGCCTCACGACCGCCCAGATCGCGGCCGCGTTCCTGGTCCCCGAGGCGACGATGGCGCAGCGCATCAGCCGCGCAAAACAGACCATAAAATCCGCGGGTACGCCGCTGGCGATGCCGTCCGCGGCCGACCGTCCCGCGCGCCTGCGCGCCGTACTCCACGTGTTGTATCTGATTTTCAACGAGGGCTATGTGACCTCCGGGGGGCCGGAGCTGACCGCCACGCACCTGTCGGACGAGGCGATCCGGCTGGCCCGGTGGCTGCGCCGGCTGCTGCCCGACGACCCGGAGGTGGCCGGCCTGCTCGCGCTCATGCTGCTCACCGACGCCCGCCGGCCGGCCCGCGTCGGCGCCGACGGGGCGCTCGTACCGCTCGCCGACCAGGACCGGACACTGTGGAGCGCCCCGCTCATCGAGGAGGGCGTCGGCCTCGTCACGCGGGCGCTGACCCAGGGCGGGCCGGGGCCGTACCAGCTGCAGGCCGCCATCGCGGCCGTGCACGACGAGGCGCCCGACATGGCGGCCACCGACTGGCCGCAGATCCTGGGCCTGTACGACCTGCTCGACCGCGTCGACCCCGGCCCGGCCGTGACCCTCAACCGGGCGGTAGCGGTCGGCATGGTGCACGGCCCGGAAGCGGGCCTCGCCGCGCTGGCGCCGCTCGAGTCCGACGCGCGGATGGCCAGCCACCACCGGCTGCTCGCGGCGCGCGGGCACATGCGCGAGCTGGCCGGGCTGCTCGACGCGGCGCTCACCGACTACCGGGAGGCGGCCGCGCGGGCCACCAGCCTGCCCGAACGTCAGCATCTCGCGGCGCGGGCGGCGAAGCTGCTGTCACCCCCGCCGGGATGACAGGACGCAGAACTCGTTGCCCTCCGGGTCGGTCAGCACCACCCACGGCTGTTCGCCCTGGCCGATGTCGGCCCGCGTCGCGCCGAGCGCGCTGAGCCGCTCGACCTCCGCGTCCCGGTCGTCCGGGCGCAGGTCGATGTGCAGGCGGTTCGGGCCGGTCTTCGGCTCGGTCGTGGCCACGAACAGGAGCCCGGGCATGCGGTCCTCGGCCGGGCGGATCTCGTACCACCGGGGGTCGTCGTCGATGACCACCCAGCCGAGCGCCTCCCGCCACCACGACCCGAGGGCCGTCGTGTCGTGCGCCTTCACGATGATCTGCTCCCACTCCAGGCTCATGGGCCGAGCGTATCTGCCGAGGTCCGTGGGGCCGCGCTTGCCTCAACGGCGCGTAGCCGTCAGGGTACGGGGGTGGTGCCAGCCGAACTCGGTGCGTTGTCCCCGGCGGAGCAGCGGCTGTGGGATGCCTTCCCGCACGGGGCGGAGGTGGCGCTCACCCCGGATGACCCGCGCGCCGTGCGCGCCCAGGTGATCCGGGCGCTGCTGCTGGGCGCGCACCCGGCCGAGCCGGGGCATCGGGCGGCGCTGCGACTGCGGGGCGCGGACGTGGCGGGTCGGCTCGACCTGTACCAGGCTGACGTAGCGTCCGCCGTCGAACTCATCGACTGCACCTTCGACGACGCGCCCCACCTCTCGTTCGCCACCCTGCGCGGCTGCTCCTTCGAGGGCAGCACCCTACCGGGCCTGGACGCGTTCGGCGCGAGCGTCGAGGGCAACCTCAGCTTCTTCAAGGCCACCGTCACGGGCGCCGTCGTGATCTACGGCGTGCACGTCAGCGGTGACCTTGACTTCGACTGGGCCCGGCTGACGGCCTCCTCGCTGCCGCCGGAGACCTACGGCGACCGGACGGTCGCGGTGCTCGGCGACGCGGTCCAGGTGGGCCGGCACCTCTACCTGCAGTCCACGGCCGTCACGGGCAACGTCGAGCTGGCCGGCGCCCGGGTCGGCGGCGCCATCATCGGCAGGGAAGGGCTGCGGGTCGACGGGGAGCTGTGCCTGCGCGGGGCCGAGGTGACCGGCGAGGTCAACCTGACCGGCGCGAGCCTGAGCAACCCCGGTGGCGTTTCGCTGGACGCCTGGGGCCTGCGGGCCGGACAGCTGTTCCTGCTGCCCGAGCGCGTCGACGGCACGGTGGACCTGCGCCACGCCCGGGTCGGGGTGCTGCGCGACGACCCGCGACGCTGGCCGTCCGTCCTCCACCTTGACGGCGTCACGTACACGGCACTCGAACCGGCCGGCGCCGCCCGGGACCGGCTGCCGTGGCTGGACCGGGATCCGGACGGTTTCCGGCCGCAGCCGTACGAGCGGCTCGCGGCGTTCTACCGGCATATCGGGTACGACGCCGAGGCGCGCACGGTGCTGTTGGCCAAGCAACGCCGCCGCCGCCGGCAGCTCGCCCCGTCCGCCGTGGTGTGGGGCCTGCTGCAGGACGGCCTGGTCGGGTACGGCTACCGCCCCGGGCGGGCGGCGATGTGGCTGCTCACGCTCGCCGCCATCGGCACCACGGTGTTCAACTGGTACCCGCCGCAGCGCGGGCCGGGCGCCGCCGCCTTCCACCCGCTGCTCTACACCCTGGATCTGCTCATTCCCATCGTCAGTCTCGGGCAGGAGAGCGCGTTCGGGTTGGCCGGGCAGGCGCGGTGGCTGGCCTACGTGCTCACGGCGATGGGGTGGATCCTGTTCACCGCCGTCGCGGCGGCGCTGACGCGCACCGTCAACCGTTCCTGACCGGCAACGCGGTGCCGT
This sequence comes from Luedemannella flava, assembly GCF_039528515.1. Taxonomy (NCBI): domain Bacteria; kingdom Bacillati; phylum Actinomycetota; class Actinomycetes; order Micromonosporales; family Micromonosporaceae; genus Luedemannella; species Luedemannella flava. The sequence goes on along the minus strand of NZ_BAAALT010000122.1, from coordinate 16,244 downwards.
CGGCGCGGCGCCCAGCCACCGGCCGGTCCGGCCGCAGGAACGCGAGCGCGAAGAGCGCGCCCGCGAGCAGCCCCCAGCCGTGGCCGTCCCGGAAGACCGCGAGGACCACGGCCGCGGCGACGGATATCGACGAGATGACCATGAACGGCTTGTCGATCCGCGGTGACGGCGCGGAACCGGCCCCGTGGCGCAGCACGTACGCGTGGATCGCGCCCATCGCCCCGAAGATGGCCGTCGACGACCCGCCACCGTTGTCGGGGAACAACGTGACGTTGACGATCTGGTACACCACACCGGGGCCGAGGTAGACGAGCCACAGCCCGTTGCCGTAGAGCCGCTCGGCCACCGGCAGGAAGATCAGCGCCAGGAACCCGTTGAGGACGACCTGCGTCACCCCGTGGGGCTGCACGAAAAGCGGCGCGACCAGCCGCCACACCTCGCCGTCGAGCAGGCCGTCGGGGTCGCGGCGCAACGCGTCCAGCAGTCCGGGACTGGCGAACTGCAGACCGGTGACGACCGCGGTGACAGCGATGATCGTCGCGCTGACCCACGGCCACCGGCGACCGACCGCGGGGACCCGCAGGTGGTAGAGGTAGGACGTGATGACGAGGCTGGTGAGCACGACGACCGCGTTGCCGGCCACCCAGATCCCGCTCACCCGTGCTCCTCTGCCGTCAACGGTCTCACCCTTGGTAGCACGCCGGCGCTCGTCCCGGTTGAGCGCATCTTCCGCGGTCGCGCCCGGGCGTGGGGCGGCGTCCCTTACGTTGGGATCGTGTTGTCGCCGACCGCCATCCGCTGGGCCGCCGTGCCGCTGGGCCTGCTCGCCTTCGGCCTGCGCGTCCTGGCCGAGACGTGGTGGAGTGAGGTGGCCTTCCGGTCCTTCGACCGCTCGTACTACCTGCTGGCGACGCTCAGCGGGCTGCTGGCCGCGGGCGCGGTCCCGTTCGGCATCCTCCTGGTCCTCACGCGCGGGGACCGGCGGCCGGCCGCGTTCGAGCGACGCCCGGGCCGCCTCGTGGCACCCACCTCGCCCGTCTTCGCGAGCGGCATGGCGATCATGATCATGTACCTGTCGGCGGGCCTCGTGAACCACGGCACCGTGGGCCGCGGCGACGACCGCCGGGTCGTCGTCGACCTCGACCACTGGACCACGGTCGCGGTGGGCGTCTGCTGGCTCTTCGCGGTCGGTTTCCTGCTGCTGCGCCGGCCCGTGGCGGTCCTCGACGCGCACGGCGTCACCGTCAAGCGGCTGTGGACCGTCAACGTGCTGGCGTGGCACGACCTCCTGCCGGGCGGCCCGGCGTCGCCGACCAGGCGGCGGCCGGCGAGCCTGCGGGTGTACCGCAACGCGGCGCCAGTCCCGGGGCCGTATCTGCCCAGTGTGGACATCCCGGTGAGCCTGCTGCACATCGACGCGGCGTACCTCGCCGACACCATCCGCTACCACGTCGACCACCCGGACGAGCGCGCCACGATCGCCGACCCGGGCTGACCGCGTGGCCCGTGTCCTCTACCCTGCGGTCATGACCGCCACCGCGATCCGCTGGGCCGCCATCCCCTTCGGGCTTCTCGCGTGCGGGCTCCGGATCGCTCTGAGCTATCTGCCTTTCGGAGAGGCCTTCGACTTCCTCGTCGCGATCCGGTCGGTCGACTTCTACACCGTGCGCGCCGCGCAAGGGGTGATTGCCGGGTCACTGGTCGTGGCGGGCCTCTGCTATGGCCTTCCGGTCGCCCTGTACCTCCTGGCGACGCGCGTCCTGCGACGACCGGCGCGGTTGGTCCCGCGGGGCCACCGCCTTGTCGCCGTCGCGTCCCCGCACACCCCGGGTACGCAGGTGATCATGCTGATGTTCTTCGGCGGCGGCGCTCTGGTTCCTGAGCTGCTCGCGGAGTCCTGGTTGTTCGTGCTGGCGGCCTTCCCATTCTTCCTGGGCATCGTCGCCTTCCTCGCCTGGCCGGGGCCGTCAGTGGAACTCGACGCCAACGGGATCACCGTCCGGCAGTGGTTGCAGGTGACCCACCTGCGGTGGACGTACCTCATGGTGGACGGGCCGCTGCCGGCGACGGTGCGCCGGCGCGGCGACCTGCGGATCTACCAGTGGACGGCGTACGGCCCCCGCGCTGTGCACCTTCCGTTCAACCTGCTCTACGTCGACCCCGTCCACCTTGGCCGTACGATTCACCACTACATCGCTGAACCCGGGGCCCGAGCCTCCATCGCGGCCGGTCCGACCCCGGCTGTCGTGCCGGTCCCGGCGTGACGTCCCCGACGGCCTTCCGCTGGGCCGCTTTCGGGCTCGGCCTGCTCGCCTTCGCCCTGCGGGCGGCGGAGAAGATGCTGCCGCTCCGGCCGACGTACACGACAGCGCCGGTCGGGATCGTGGGCTACGTCGTCATCGTCGGACTCATCGTGGTGGGCATCCCGTTCGGCGTGTTCGCGCTGCTCGCACGCCGGGCTCGGCGCGCGGCGGGGTTCGTCCGCCGGGACGGGCGGCTCGTCGTCGAGGCGTCGCCGGTCGCGGCCGGGACCCAGGCGGTGCTGCTGATGAGCCTCGCGGGCGGATTCGCGCCGTCACCGATGGGATCCCGCGGTATCCCGGCCAACCTGCTGCTGGTGGCTACGTTGCCTATGGGCATCTTCGTGGGGGCGGCGATCGCCATTCTGTTGGTCCGCCGTCCCGAGGTGGAACTCGACCCCGAGGGCCTGACCATCCGCCGGCTGCGGCGGGAGACCCGCCTCGGGTGGGACGACCTGCTGCCCGGTGGCCCGCTGCCACCGACCAGGCGGTGGCCCCGTCAGCTCCGCCTCCACCTCAACGCCCCCGGCCCGTTCGACGACATGCTGTCCAGCGAGGACGTACCGGTCGGCTGGCTGCACATCGACGCGACGTCGCTGGCCGACACGATCCGCCACTACGTCGACCACCCTGAGCTTCGCCCCACACTCGCTCGCTGACCGCGGCGTAGCGGCCGGGGCGCCCGGTCGGGCCGGGCGCCCCGGTTGGGCTCAGCAGCGGCCGAGTCGCTCCGTGAGCCGCTTGATGACCTCGTTGAGGGCGGCCTGCTGGGACCGGAGGTTGGCGACGGCGGACCGCGCGTCGTTCAGGTCCTCGCCGATCTCGAGGTAGTCCTTCGCGGCGGCGTCGCGGGCGGCGCGCGTCGTGCGCTCCTGAGACATCGCGGCGGCGAGCTCTGTGCCGAACTCCAGGAGTGTATTGGGGCGGAACCCGACTACGGGCCGGGTAATGGTGACGCCCCGCTTGATCTCTACCTCGATCTCCATGTCGACGCCGTTGGCGGTGGCGTAGGCGGTGAAGAAGAAGTCGACGTTGGCCTCGGCCCGTTCCCAGGCGTCCAATGCGGCAGCGGAGGCAATGCGGGCATTGCGCTCGGCGTTCAGGGCGTTGCCGAGCCAGATGTTGGCCGCGTTGAGCTGCTTGTTGACGAGGTCGAGCGCCGCTTTCGTCTCGGCCAGGTCCTGTCTGGCCGATTCACAGGTGTCGCTGCCCGGGGTGCCGCCGCCCTTGCCGCCGTCAGGATCGTGCTCGCCGCCCGGCTCGGTCGGCGTGTGGCTGGTCTTCGGCGGCGTCCACTGCCAACGGTTGCAGTAGTGGTGCACGGTTGTCTCGAAGCCGTGGCTGACCTGCTCGGTCCGCTCGTCGATGCAGACGAGGTCATCGAGGGCCATTGCGCTGGAGGCCGGCAACAGTGCGGAGACGAGCAGGACCGCGCTCGCACCGATCAATACATGACGAATTTTCATTTCGTCATCATGGAGGCTCCTCACAACAGCGCCCGCGCGTGCATTGATCTTGACACTTGGCAGGTGGGGCGGCGGGTGGGCGCCCGCAGCGGCGTGGCTGCGGTCACCTTGACGATGTGACCAGTTGGCGACAGCGATTCCTCGGCCGTTGGGCCTGCTCGCCTTCGACCTGCGCGTCCTGGCCGAGACATGGTGGAGGGAGGTGGCCTTCCTGTCCTTCGACTGCTCGTACTACCTGCTGGCGACGCTCAGCGGGCTGCTGGCCGCGGGCGCGGTGGCCGTCCGTGGAACTGGACGCCGGGGGCATCAGCATCCGGCAATGGGGATCCGCCTACGATGGATGGACCTGGTGGTGGGCGGCCCACTCCCGGCCAAGGTCCGCCGGTCGACGGCCTGCGCGTATTCCAGGTGTTGCCGACCGGTCGCCACCCGACGAATGTGGACGCTCCCTTCGGCCTGCTGCACGTGGACCCGACGTACCTGGGCCGCACACTCCCCCGGTACATCCGCGATCCGGCGGCCCGCGCCGACATCGCCGCCGTTCGCGCCGCTACTGCCGTGACGGTCCCGGCGTGATGTCCCAGGCGGTCCTTCGCAGGGCCGCGTTCGTCCTCGGGCTACTCGCCCTCGCCCGCGTCGCTGCTGGGGCCCGATGGCATCCCGACGGGCCAGTTCCTGGTGGTGGCGTTGCCGATCGGTGTATCGCCGTGGCCGTAGCGGGGACCATTCCGCTGATCCGCCGCCCGAGGTGGAACTCTGCCCGCGCGGCCTCACCATCGTCCGTCTGCCAAGGAAGACCGTGGACCACCCCGAACCTCGTCGCTCGCTCGTGGCTTGACGCGGCCGCGGGACGTCAAGTCCGCCTCAAGGTGCTGTACGAGCTCGAAATATTACTGTGCGTGATTGATTGATCATTACTCTCCGTATCTGTCGGAGCGTTGTTCAGCGTGGACAGCTTGTTACGGAGCGTGGGTGTTGCCCTTCTGACCAGCGAATATTAAGGTTCCCCCCAGTTTTGAAGGCACGGGGGGAAATGCATGTTGCGCCGTCTGTTAGTAGCCGGCCTGGCCGGTCTGTTACTGCCAGTAGTCTCGATTGATGGAGGGCGGGCGGCCATGGCGGCCCCACCCGCTTGCCCGGAGATCGCGCCCGACCTTTCCGCGGCTCTGGCGGCGGCGAACCGCTGCGGCGGAGCCGTGGAAGTTGGCGCTAATCGTACTGAAAACGGGCACCTTCAAGGTAAACCCTGATGGGTCGGGCACCGTTGAGGAGTACGCGTACCCGCAGCGGGTCCGTCGTGCGGACGGCACCTGGTCCGCGTTGGACTCGACCCTGGTGGCGAACCCCGACGGCTCCCTCGCCCCGCGCGCGTCGACTGTGGACACACGGCTGTCCGGTGGCGGCACCGGCGCGCTGGTGACCGGGCACCGTGATGGCCAGACCATCTCGCTGTCCTGGCCGGGCAACCTGCCCAAGCCGACCGTGGCCGGCTCGTCCGCGACCTACGCGGAGGTGCTGCCTGGCGTCGACCTGGTGGTGACGGCTCAGGACACGGGCTTCAGCGAGGTCCTCGTGGTCAAGGACCGCGCCGCCGCGGGCAACCCGAAGCTGCGCAAGCTGGCGTTCGGCTCGTCGCTCGACGGCCTGCGCTGGCGGACCTCGGCCGGGCACCTTCAGGCCGTTGACGACACAGGCAAGGTCAAGCTTGCCGCGACCGCGCCGCGGATGTGGGACGCGTCGGCGGGCAACGCGGCCGCCGGTGGTCGCGCGCGGGGTACGGTGGCTGGGCCGGCCGACGGCGCGCGCACCGCGCCGATCGAGGTTACTGCCGAGGACGGGCAGGTCACACTCGCGCCCGACGCGGACATGCTGGCCGACCCGTCGGTGCAGTTCCCGCTGTACCTCGATCCGACCATCGCGTACTCAGCCTGGACGATGATCAACAGCCAGTACACCGACCAGTCGTACTGGAGTTACGACAAGACCGACTGCCCGCCGCCGTTCAGCGGCGAGTGCGCCAAGGTCGGCCAGGTCTACGGCATGTCGATGGACTACCGGTCGATGTTCCAATTCTCCACCTCGGGCTTCAAGGGCAAGGGGATCGAAGGGGCCAAGTTCACGATCGACCTGCTGTACTCGGCGTACAGCGCGGCGAGCGAGACCCGGCTGTACCAGGTGAACACCACCATCAGCTCCTCGACCGACTGGGCCAACAACGCGTCGAAGTGGGCGTCGTCGGCAACCGACGCGGTGAGCAATTCGGCGCACCCGGCCGCCCGCAAGCTGACGGAGTTCGACGGATCGCTGATCTCTCAGCTGCAGACCATCGCCAACGGTTCCGCGACCACGACCACGTGGGGCCTGCGGGCCGCGAGCGAGTCGAGCGACTCGGGCTGGAAGAAGTTCGACGCGAAGACGGCCAAGCTCATCGTCACCGTCAACTCCGCCCCGGCGGCGCCGACCACCCTGACGGTGGACGGCAAGGGATGCGTCAAGGGCGCCACCCGGCCATTCGTGGCCACCGCGACCCCGGCGCTGCGGGCCAAGGTCACCGATCCCGACGGCGACTCGATGAGCGTCACCTTCACCTGGGCGAAGGGCAACGCCGCCGGGACCACCTTCACGGACACGGCGAGCAAGGTGAACACGCCGGTGACCAACGGCGGCACCGCGGTGGTGACCACTGGCACCCTGGTCACCGACGGGATCTACGCGTTCCGCGCGCAGGCCAACGACGATCCGTCGGTTGTCAACGGAGTGAAGACCGGCCCGTCGTCCACGGTGCACGGTTGCGAGTTCCAGGTCGACCTGGTTGATCCTGTCGCGCCCACCGTCGTCTCCGACGTATACAAGGCCGCCGGTTGCCCCGAGGACGGCTGCGGCGCGGTCGGCCAGACCGGTCGCTTCACCATCTCGAGCTCGGCGGACGTGAAGTCGTTCAAGTGGGGCTTCACCACCTCGATGACGTCGGTCGCGACGCCGGCAGCGCTCGGCGGCAGTGTCACGATCGAGTGGACACCGACCTCGGGCGGCCCGAAGACCCTGTACACGCAGGCGGTCGACCGCGCTGGTCGGATCAAGAACGGCACCTACCAGTTCTACGTCGCGGGTCCGTCGCCGGCGAAGGCGCGGTGGCTGCTCAACGACGCGACCGAGCAGGCAGACGAAGCGGGCAACCCGGTCGGTCCGGTGGCCAGGGACGACACCGGCCTGGGCAACACTGCCTCGGTCGACGGCGCCACCCTCGGCGTGCCTGGCCGGATCACTCCCGGCAAGGACGGTCAGCCGCGCACGGCTGCCCGGTTCAGCGGGACGAATGCTGCCATCACCGCCCCGGCAGTCGTGGACACCAGCAAGAGCTACTCGGTGAGCGCGTGGGTGAAGCTGGCCGACACCAGTACCAACCATCTCGTAGCCAACGCCTGGGGCAGTGACCACTCGGCGTTCTACCTCTGGTACACGACCGCAACCAACCGCTGGGTGTTCGAGACGACCAGCAACGACAACGCGACCGGCTACACCTACTCGACGGTGACGTCGGACGCGGTCCCGGTCGTGGGCGCCTGGACGCACCTCACGGGTGTCTACGACTCGGGCACCGACCAGCTCTACCTCTACGGCGTCGCCGCGATCGCTTGCTCGATTATCCCACCATTGCAGGTCGCGGCTCCGTTCCTGGGCGCAGCGTCGACAGTCCTTGGTGCCATCGACACATATAAGTCGTGCAGCGAGGGTGAAGGTATTGACTGCGGATTGGGTGTCGTGGGCCTGATCCCCGGTGGACGTGCCTTGAAGGCCCTAGGCGATGGCCTGACGAATCTTAAGGTCACCAGGGGTCTGCGTAATGAGGCCAGGAATGGCCTGAAAACCTGGCAGAATCAGGTGGCGAACGGTATTACGGAGGGTCGACGTGGTAAAGCCTTTGTCATGAAGACCCTCAACCGGGCTGAAGCGACCTACAGCGACGCCTTGCGGAACCCGAGCCACTGGTCCGACTCGCATAAGGGCTGGAACTTCCTCGGCAACGCCCTGGGCGCGGAGGGCATTTTCAATGAGTTCTGCGGATGGTGCGGTGAGAGCCGTCAGTCCGATGCCGGGTTGGCGCCGATGTGGGGCAAAGACTGGGGGAAACAGAAGAGCAAGAGCCCGAGCCGGTCATCGTCGGCAGGTAGTTCTTCGTCCTACAGTTCGCCATCGTGGCAAGCCAAGCTGAGTCGGATGATATGAGCGAGGACGCTACCACCGGACGGCCGCTTCGGGACGTTGGCCGGCTCGCCGTGATCGTGACAGCCCGTCCGGTGGCGGCGTATCTGAACTCGGCACAAGTTCGAAAGCACGGCAAGGGCCGCCCCGCCGCGGGTAACCGCGCGGGGCGGCCGACCCGGGAGGGTCGGCCGTCCCTGCCGATCCACCGGTTCAGCGCCGCGGGCATCCGCGAGGATGCTCGCGAACGCCCGACGACGGTGACCGATGCCGCCTCGTGCGTGGGTGACCGTATCCTCGCGTGGGTCGTGTTGTTCCTGTTATCGCTACCGGCCTATATAGTGGCGGCCGTCCTGCGGAGCATCATCGGGTACTGGTTGGATACCCTGCTGCTGTCGATCATGGTGACGGCGCTCTGCGTTGGCTTGTTCAGTAGTGCCTCGGTCCTGGTCTGCGTCGGCAGGTTCACGCTTATCAGACTCATCGGTTGGCGTGGATTCGCGGCTGACGAATTCGAGCTGCGGATGCGACCGCGCCGGAATGGGGCGTACGTGCGCGGGGACGGTTCCCGGTCGCGGCTGCCGGAAGAAACCAACGGGTTCGTGCGATGGCTGTGCACGCCATCGCATACCGACGTCATTTTCCCGCTGTTGTGGACATTGATGATGGCCCCCGTAATTATCACGGGGATTCCGCGCTGACCAGATGGATCGTGGATCCCGTGTGTTCATCGTGGCCACTGCGGGATGTCGGCCGGCTGGCTGTGATCGTGATGTCGCGTCCGTTGGCGGCGTTCCTCAGCTCGGGCCAGGGCAAGGGCGATCCCAACGGTGCAGCCAACCCGCGTGACCGCAGGAGACGCGCTGCACAGGCGAATCAGCGGTCTCGTCGGACCCATGCGTTCACCGCCGCGGGCCTCCGGCAGGAGGCCCGCGAGCGGCCCGCGACGGTCGAAGACGCCGGTGGCAGCGTGGTCGACCGGTTCTTCGCCTGGCTCGGGTTGTTCCTGCTGGCCCTTCCCCTCTACATCGTTGTGGCCACTGTGCGAAACATGCTTGAGTACGCGCTCGACGTGGTGTTCCTGCCGCTCATGATCGCGGCGCTGTGTCTCATGCTGTTCAGCAGCGCTTCGTTCCTGGTCTGCGTCGCGAGGTTCACCCTGATCAAACTCGTCGGTTGGCGGGGGTTCCCCGCACATGAGTTCGACCTGCGGATGCGCCCCAGGAGGAACGGGGCCTACGTACGAGGGGACGGGTCGCGACAGCGGCTGCCGGAAGAAACCAACGGATTCGTCCGTTGGCTCTGTACGCCGTCGCACACTGACGTCATCTTCCCGCTGCTGTGGACCTTGATGATCGCCCCTGTGATCATCGCAGACATTCCACGCTAACCGCCGGTGAACCGCCCAGGTTCACCGGCGAAGGCATCCGGGAGTATGTCCGGGTGCGTCCAGCGGCGATTGAAGAAGCCGTGATGAGCACGTTGATCCCGTTTCTCGCCTGGCTCGGGCTCTTCGCGTTCTCGCTGGCGATGTATATGGCCATCGCGATCTGCCTGGCGCGGCTTTCCGGCGGACGAGCAAGACGTGCGGATGCGGCTGCGCAAAAGCGGGCGTACGTGCAGGTGGCGGCGCGTGGTTGCCGAAGGAAACCAGCCGGTTTATCCGGTGATTATGCGCGCCTTCACAGGTGGACGTGGTTTTCCGTTGGTGTGAACATTGATGATGGCGCCATTGATTACCTCGGGAATCCCGCGCTGACTAAATAGATCATGGTGGTCCAAGCTGGGACGGGATGAGGTCCTCAGTTCGGGGCGGCCGGCAACCGTGGCAGCGCGATGGCGGTGTCGTCGACCGGTTCTTCGCCTGGAATCGGGCATGCGTAAAAGGGCTGGGCGTCGGCATCCCACGCTGGTCAGGCCGTGACGCCCATCCAGGCCGGCAGCGGCTCGCGGGCGGCGAGCCAGTCCGCGGGGATGCCGGCGCGGCCGGTGTGGCCGGCGACGATGCCGCCGACGATCGCGGCCGTGGTGTCGGCGTCGCCGCCCGCGCTGACGCACGCGCGGACCGCCGCCGGGTAGTCGTCGAGGTGGCGGGCCGCGACCCAGACCGTGAAGGGCACCGTGTCCTGGGCGGTGACCCGCGAACCGTTGCCCAGGTCGTACGCGGCCTCGGCGGTGGAGGCGCGCAGCATGGCGCGGGCGCGCGTCAGGCCCCGCCGCACGGAACCCGCCGGCACGTCGACGAGGACGCGGCCGAGGAACCCGCCGGCCGCCGGCCGCGAGCCCGCCACCCGCGCCGCCGTGGCCAGCGAAGCCGCGACCGCCACGGCGACCGCGCCCGCGATCCCCTCCGGGTGAGCGTGCGTGACCTCGGCCTGGGCGGCCGCCTCGCGGGCGGCGGTGGCGGGGGAGTCGAGGTGGTACGCGCCGAGCGGCGCGACCCGCATCGCCGCCCCGTTGCCGCACGAGCCCTGCCCGCCGAACGCCTCCGCGGCGACGGTCGACCACGGTTCGCCCTGGCGGATGCGGCGCAGGGTGGTGAAGGCGCCCACCCCGTACCCCCGGTTGGGTTCGCAGCGGTCGGCGAAGGCGCGGGCCAGCTCGTCGCGGTCAACACGACCGGACACCGTGAGCGCCCAGGCGACCGAGCAGGCCATCTCCGTGTCGTCCGTCCACTCCCACACCGGGGGCGGGACGACGCCGGCCATCAGGTCCGCGACGCGGCGGCCGACCATGAAGTACTGCGCGCCGAGCGCGTCGCCCACGGACAGGCCGGCCAGGCTGTCCGCGACGTAGCCGAGTCGGGTGTGTTCGGTCAGGACCACTCGCATGTCGCGACCGATCCTCGCCTACCGGGGACGGCGAATCAACCGAGTAGCCGACCGTTGACCGTCACCCGGTCCAGGCGCAGGTCGGTGACCTCGTGGGCAACGGCGGGGGAGAGCGCCGAGTCGATCACGATGTCCGTGAGCGTCACCGTGCCGATCGGGCCGCGCGGGTAGCCGGCCAGCCGCCACGGCGCGTCGGTCGAGGCCACCCGCCAGCCGCTCAGGTGGATCCCGTCGACCTCCGGCAGGAACGGACCCGCGTCGCCCTCCTCGTACGCGAAGTCGATCTCGAGGACCTGGTTGCCGACGCGGCCGACCGTCACGTCGGTCACGTGCACGTCCCGGATGAACCCGCCGCGCACCGAGTTGGTCTTGAAGCGTGCGCACGTCCACAGGTTCGGGCTGTCCATCCGCAGGTGCGCCGCGTACACGTGCTCGACGCCGCCGCTCATCTCGCTGCCGATGGTCACCCCGCCGTGCCCGTTCGCGAACGTGCAGTTGGAGATCACGATGTTGCGGCATGCGACCGCGAGGCGCCGGCCGTCGGAGTTGCGACCCGCCTTGATGGCGATGCAGTCGTCGCCCGTGTCGAAGTCGCAGTCGGTGATGACCACGCCGTCGCAGGACTCCGGGTTGCAGCCGTCGTTGTTGTGCCCGTGCGAGCGGGCGGTCACGCCGGTCACCGTGACGTTGCGGCACAGCACCGGGTGGATCTGCCAGAACGGCGAGTTGGTGAGGGTCACCCCCTCGATCAGGACATTTTCACACGAGTACGGCTGAACGAACGACGGCGGCAGGTGGTAACCCTCGCCGAACACCCGCCGCGACGCCGGCACGTCGTCGTCGGCCAGCCGTTCGAGCTGCGCGAAGTCGGCCGGTTCGAGCGGCTTCCACGCCCACCAGTGCGCGTCGTCGGCCTGCCCGTCCAGGGTGCCCGCGCCGGTGAGCGCGATGTCCCGGGCGCCATGGGCGTAGACGAACGGCGAGTAGCCCATCAGCTCGACGCCCTGCCAGCGGGTCGGCACCTCCGGCAGGTACGCCTCCGGCTCGCGCCGGAACCGCACCGTGGCGCCCGCCGACACGTGCAGGTTGACGCCGCTGAGCAGCCGGATCGGGCCGGTCAGGTAGTCGCCCGGCGGCACGACCACGCGCCCGCCGCCCGCCTGGTGGCAGGCCTCGATTGCCTCCCGGAACGCGTCCGTGTGGTCGCGGCCGCCGGAGCCGAAGTCCGTCAGCCGGAAGTCGCGGTCCGGGAAGATCGGCGGGCGCACCATCGCCCGCACCGCCGCCGCGCCGTCGACCGCGCTCGTCTGCTCCGTCGTCACGACACACCACCGTACTAGGAATGCGCTTTCTCGACTGGTGCGGGTGACCCCGAGTACGCCGTGTGACGGCGTACTCCCCGGTTTGTATTCTTTAACGCACGTCGAGAGAGGGGTTTGTGGGAGATGGAGACGCTCGAGTTCCAGGCGGAGGCCCGCCAGCTGCTGCAGCTGGTGATCCACTCGCTGTATTCGAACAAGGACGTCTTCCTGCGGGAACTGATCTCCAACGCGGCCGACGCGTTGGACAAGCTGCGGCTCGCCGCCTTCCAGGACAAGGACCTGGAGGCGGACCTGTCGGACCCACGCATCGAGCTCACGGTCGACAAGGACGCCCGGACGCTCACCGTGCGTGACAACGGTATCGGCATGTCGCGCGACGAGGTCGTCGGCCTGATCGGCACGATCGCCCGGTCCGGGACGGCCGAGCTGCTGGCCAAGCTGCGCGAGACGCAGGACGCGGCCGCCTCCCGGGAGCTGATCGGGCAGTTCGGCGTCGGCTTCTACGCGAGCTTCATGGTCGCCGACAAGGTGACGCTGGTGACCCGGAAGGTCGGCACGACCGAGGGCGTGAGCTGGGAGTCGGACGGCGAGGGCACCTTCACCGTTGACGCCGTCGCCGACGCGCCCGTGGGCACCGCCGTCACGCTGCACCTGAAGGCCGCCGACGCGGAGGACAAGCTCTACGACTACACCGACGAGTGGAAGATCCGCGAGATCGTCAAGCGGTACTCGGACTTCATCCCCTGGCGGATCACCCTGACCGGCGGTGACGGCGAGCCGATCAACTCGATGAAGGCACTCTGGGCCCGGTCCAAGGACGACATCAAGCCCGACGAGTACGCCGAGTTCTACAAGCACGTCAGCCACGACTGGACCGACCCGCTCGAGGTCGTCCACATGCGCGGCGAGGGCACGTTCTCCTACGACGCGCTGCTGTTCATCCCCGAGCGCGCGCCGTTCGACCTGTTCCGCGCGGACGGCAAGCGCGGCGTGCAGCTCTACGTCAAGCGCGTGTTCATCATGGACGACTGCGAGGCGCTCACCCCCGACTACCTGCGCTTCCTGCGCGGCGTCGTGGACGCGGCCGACCTGTCGCTCAACGTGTCCCGCGAGATCCTCCAGCAGGACCGCCAGATCCAGGCGATCCGCAAGCGCCTGGTCCGGCGCGTGCTGCAGACCATCGGCGCCCTGGAGCCGGAGAAGTACCGCACGTTCTGGGAGCAGTTCGGGCGGGTCATCAAGGAGGGCCTGCTGGGCGACTCCGACAACCGCGAGACGATCCTCGGCCTGTCCTCGTTCGCGACCACGCGCGACGCCGCCGAGCTGACGAAGCTCAGCGACTACGTGTCGCGGATGAAGGACGGGCAGACCGACATCTACGTGATGACGGGGGAGTCCCGCACGACGATCGAGAACTCCCCGCACCTGGAGGCCTTCAAGGCCAAGGGGTACGAGGTCCTGCTGCTCACCGACCCCGTGGACGAGGTGTGGGTGGACGTCGTCGGCACGTTCGACGGTCACCCGCTGCGCTCGATCGCCAAGGGCGCGGTCGACCTGTCCTCGGCCGAGGACGCGCCGGAGCGCGAGGAGCAGCGCAAGGACTTCGAGGCGCTGCTCGGGTTCGTCCAGGGTCAGCTGTCCGAGGACGTGAAGGAGGTCCGCCTGTCGACGCGGCTCACCACGTCGCCGGCCTGCCTCGTCACCGACGCCAACGACGTCACCCCCGCTCTCGCCCGGATGTACGCCGCGATGGGCCAGGAACTGCCGCCCACGAAGCGGATCCTGGAGCTGAACGCGGACCACGCGCTGGTCGCCGGCCTGCGCACGGCGCACACCTCGCGTCCGGACGACGCGTCGCTGGCGGAGACGGTCGAGCTCCTCTACGGCACCGCGGTGCTCGCCGAGGGCGGCGAACTGCGCGACCCGGCCCGCTTCGCCCGCCTCCTGGCCGACCGCCTGGAACGCACCCTCTGACGGGTCGTCGGGAGTGAGCGTGGCTCAGGTGGGGCGGACGCCCTCGGTGAGGTAGTCGAGCATGCCGGAGATGCGGAGCACGTCGAGGACCGAGCCGGTCGGGTTGGCGACCCGGAAGCCGACGCCGGCGCGCTCCGCCTGCTGGTAACCGGTGGCGAACTCGCGCAGGCCGGTGGAGTCGAGGAACGTGACGCCGGCGAGGTCGACGGTGACGTCGGATGCGTGGGCGAGCGCCTTACTGATCGCCTCGTTGAGGACCTGGACGTTGGACAGGTCGATGTAGCCCGTCAGCGCCAGGGTGACGCCCTGGCCCGGGGTGGTCGGCCGGGTGTCGACGGTGAGGCCGACGGGCGTTCCGGTGGCGTCCATCGTTGGCGGCTCCCTTCGGGCGTGCTGGTCGATTGTAGGCGTTCCTGACCCGGATGGTCCGAGGAGCGCAGCGGAAACGATCCGGGCGCCGTACATTAGGCATCAATGAACCCCATGGCCTCCGCCCGGCAACTCACGCTGGAGTCACTGTCCGCCCTGCGGGCGCTGGTCAGCGATGCCGCCGGGGGCGCCGGGGTCGACGCCGAGCGGGTCGCTCATTTCGCGGTGGCGGTGGACGAGGCGATGACGAACGCCATCCGGTACGCGGGTGGTGGTCACATCTCCATAAGCGTCGATCCGGGCGAATCCGTCACGGTGGAGGTCGCCGACCACGGTCCGGGCATTCCGCCCGGCACGCCGGTCGAGCTGCCGCCGCCGGAGTCGGTGGGCGGCCGGGGGCTGTGGCTCATGCGGACGCTGTGCGACCGGCTCGACATCGACACCGGCCCGGGTGGCACGACCGCCCGGCTCACGATGCTGGTCAGTCCGCCTCGGCACGGCTGATCGCGAGGACGGCCACGTCGTCGGGCGCCGGGTCGCTGCCGATCATCGCGGCCATGACCTGCGCGCACACGGCCTCGGCCGAGCCGGCAGCGATGACATCGCACAGCCGGTTCACGCTCTCGCCGAGCGGCTGCGAGCGGCGCTCGATGAGCCCGTCGGTGTAGAAGAGCATCAGCTCGCCGGTGCACAGCGGCAGCTCCGTGGACCGGCGCGGCGCGTGCATGCGTACGCCCAGCGGCAGGTCCGGCGCCAGGTCCAGGACCCGCGCCGGTGTGCCCGGCACGGCCAGGATCGGCGGCGGATGGCCGGCCAGGGACAGGCGCAGGGCGCTCAGGTCGGGCTCGATCACGGCGTACACGGCGGTGGCCATGGCACCCGGCTCGAACACACCGATCTTGCGATCGAGCCGGTAGAGCACGTCGGCGGGGTCGTTGGACTCCAGCGCGTACGCCCGCAGCGCGCTGCGGATGCGGCCCATGACGACGGCCGCCCGCAGGCCGTGCCCGGCGACGTCGCCGATGACGACGCCCACGTGGCCGGACGGGAGCGCGAACAGGTCGTACCAGTCGCCGCCGACGCCCTCCCGGGCGCCCGGCACGTACCGGGCGGCGACCTCCAGGCCGGTCATGGCGAGGTGCCGGGCCGGCAGCAGCGAGCGCTGCAGCGCCACGGTCGTGGCCCGGTCGAGCTGCGACAGCCGTGTACGGGTGGCGATCGCGACCCCCTCGGCGGCCACCTGCAGCAGCCTGACCTCGTCCGCGGTGAACCCACGCGGCGTGAGGGAACCGACGTGCAGCACGCCGAGCAGCTGACCCGCCGCGATCATGGGCACCCCGAGGATGGACCGCACGCCCCGCTTGATGAGCAGCGGGTTGAGCACGCTCGACCGGTCGACCGAGGAGAGCTGCACGGGCGCGCGGGTGCTCGCGACCCGGCCGGCGAAGCCCTTGCCGACGGGCAGCCGAACCCCCTGGGCGACCTCCTCCTCGAGGCCGATCGAGGCGGTGGCGACGAGCTCCAGCCCGTACGGGTCGAGCAGGAGGACGGTGACCGTGTCGACGCGCAGCTCGTCGCGGATGCGGCCGAGCAGGCCAAGCACGACCTCCTCCACGTCGAGGTCGTGCGCCAGGTCGTCGGAGGTCGTCACACGGGAATCCTAGACACCGTTGCATGTGAGTGCTCATAAGCGCTCGTCATGCTGCCGTACCTTGCGGTGCGGCGGTCCCGGTCTTGCCTGCCGGATGGGCGGTGCCGGGTTCACGCTTCTTCGCCACC